>JANPOR010000498.1:0-2949 GCA_031428075.1 Hymenobacter sp.
CGATGCGTTGGAGCCGGGAGGATTTTAGGCTTCTCAGCGGCCTTGCAAAGATCGATGAGGCGGCTTCCCGGCTTCCCGAAGAGGACCGCGCTCTGGTTCTCCAGGACACCGGCGAATGGAAAAAACACTGGGACTATTACGTGCGATCGGAATCCGGCGGCCAGCACAGCGTCAGTTCTTTCCTGGGACACGTGGCGCTTGGAACCACGCAGCAACCCAAGGATGAGGGTCTGGCGCTCCTCACCGTTCACTCGTCGAAGGGGATGGAATTTGACGTCATCTTTCTGATCGGCATGGAGATGATTCTGGGCATCGAGCTTTTCAAGTCGGATATTACGGCCCGTACGGGCTCCATCGTGCCGCTGGCGTTTCCCCTCATCGTGGGGGCCGGCACGATGACAACCCTGCTCTCGCTGCGCGCCGCTTACGCCTTACCAAATATTCTGGCCGGCATCGGCCTGAACCTCGTGTTTGTGTACGCGGTGCTCCGAACCAGCCCCTGGATTGAGCGCCAACTCGGCAAGGCCGGCGAAGACGTACTGCGCCGCGTATTCGGCGTCATCCTGCTGGCCATCGCCATCAAGCTGTTCAAAGCGAATTTTTAGATGCTGCTTGAGTGGACTTGCCACCGTTAATTGTTGAACATCAAGTATTAAAAATTAGGTATGATTACCCTGTTCACCGACGGCTCGGCCCGTGGCAACCCCGGGCCGGGCGGCTACGGGGCCATCCTGCGCTACGGCCCCCACGAAAAAGAACTGACCCAGGGCTACCGCCGCACCACCAACAACCGCATGGAATTACTGGCCGTGATTATGGGCCTGGAGGCCGTCATGCGCCCCGAAATTCCGGTGCTGGTGGTATCCGACTCGAAGTACGTAGTCGATGCCGTTGAGAAGCGCTGGGTATTTGGCTGGGAGAAAAAGCCCGACTTCGGCAAGAAGGCCAACCCCGACTTGTGGCGTCGATTCCTCGCCATATACCGCCAGCGCCATGTCTCCTTCAAATGGATTAAGGGGCATGCCGGCCACGCCGAAAACGAGCGTTGCGACGTGCTGGCCGTGCAAAGCGCCCTCGGCAAAGGGCTTTTGATAGACGAAGGCTATGAAGGGCAGTCGTCGACGGATACGGAGTAGTTTTCTGGCGGTGAATGAGCAGCGTTATATAGTTGCCCCTTTTCATTGGTTCTTGGCACCCGTGCCCAACGATTACTATCAGTTCCAGCAGTTCCGCATCAACCAACGCGACTGCGCCATGGAAATGAGCACCGACGCCTGCGTGCTCGGGACGACCCACACGGGGCCACCCGCCTGCTGGATACCGGCACCGAGCTGCTGGCCCTGATGGCCACCCAGCGCCATCCTGCGGTCGAAATCGGAGCAGTAGAAATCGACATAGCAGCTGCCGCTTAGGCCGCCGCCAACGCGGCGGCCAGCCCCTGGGGGCCCCGCGTCCGGATGCAGCAGCAGAGCTTGGCCGCATACGCAGCCGCCGGGCCCAGCCTGTTCAGCCGCGTCGTGTGCAACCCGCCATTTTTCCAGCGGGCCCTGCACTCGCCCGACGCTGGCCGCAGCGCTGCCCGACACGCCGCCCCCGACACGCTCATTTTCGCCGAAATCGTCCGCTTCTCGGGCGCTTTCCCAACCGCCGATGGCCGCCTCACCGTGTTACTACCGATGCCCGAAATAACCGCCTTTGCCCGCGAAGCGGGGGCTGTGGGCCTACCCCAACCGCACGACTTGTGCTGCACCACCGGTCCGGCAGCGGCTTGCGGCCGGGCTGCCGAGCCCGTTGCGGAGCAGGAGCTAGTCATCCGAACGGCCGACGACGCGGGATACTCCGACGCCTTTCGGGCGTTGCTAGCGGAATTTTATTTGGCGCTGTAGCGTAGATTTTGCGCGTCCATACTGTTGGACCCGGCCGCCCGTGGATGGTGCCGGGGCCTAGGTACTGAGCCGCCGGGAGAGCCTGAGTATTTTAACCGATGTGCTACCGGTGCGCTGGAAACGTCAGCAACCCCAGCCTGCACGCAACTGCCGGCCCTGGGCGGTAGCGCGCAGGCGCAGGTATGTCAACAGCGGCACAACGGCAAGCACCGACCAGCTCGTTCTGGCCGTTGGCGGTGAAACTAATGGCCGGTTTCTTCTTCTTGAAAGGCAATGCCGTAGTCGGCTGCCAGTTCGTCCAGGATGGGCTCATACAACTCGGGATTAACCGGGATAACCACGCCCCGCTGCGGTACCAAGCCCCGCGCCAGCCGCCGCACCGCCATGCCTAGGGGCAAGCCCACAGTCTGGGCCATGGCGGTGTGGGTGGCGTCGGCGCCCGTCACGGCCAGCGAGGCAGTGCGACGGCACGGCTGGCCGGCCAGTTCGTAGTCGAACACATGCTGCATCACCACCAGGTCGTGGTCGTGGGGCCCCAGTTGCCACTTGTTGGCCAGCAAACGTTCGAGCAGCTGGGCGGGCGTGGCATCGGCGTGGCCCACGGGATGCTGTGCTGAAAATAGTCCCAGCCAGTTCAAGCGGCCCATTTCTTCACCGTCAGGGTCGAGGCCCAGGTAGGAGCTCACGCGCAGGGGCAGCGAAAGGTGCGGGGCATTAGCAGCCGGCAAAAAAGCTTCGACCAACGCAGCCCAACTCATGGTCTCGGCGTTGCCGAGGCGAATGCTATCGTCGGTGAAGCCCAAGCGCACCAAGGCGTTCCAGGCGGCGCAATAACCGGGGCGGCGCAAGGTGCCGCGCAGAATAGTGGGTACGTCGGCCAAGCCGTAAGGCGTGCGGTAGCCGAGCGAGTCGCGGTTGGCGTAGCCCTCAAAGGCCCCGTGGCCGGGCACCGTCACGGCTTCGGTGCGGGCAAACAGGTGCTGGTACGGGATAAAGCGCAAGTGGCCGCTGTCGAGGTAGCGGGCGGGGCCGCCTTGCCCGGCGAGCACCACGTTGCGCGGGT
>JANPOR010000499.1:0-3385 GCA_031428075.1 Hymenobacter sp.
TTGATGCTGTCGGCCATGAAGTTATAAGCCATGATGTGGCCAAAAAAGCGCCGCCGGAAATCTTCGCTGACGTAGGCGCTGGGCATGGGCCCGTAGTCGTCGGGGAAAGTAACGATGTTGGAGTGCATGACGAACACCAGCAAATCGCCCGAAAACCGGATATGAAACTCCATTTCGTTGATGGGCCGGTAGTCAATCACCACGCTTGAGTCGAGGGGCGTGAGCTTGCGACTCAGCTCCACCACCAACTCCTGCGATGCCAGGCGCAGGCAATCGAACGCCTCCTGGGTATTACGGTAGATGGCCTGCTTGGCAGTGGATTTTTGCTTGAGGCCATCGAAAATCTGGTCGAGGCGGTCGGCCGGAGTCGCGGCGGGCGAGCCGGCTTCGGCGGTCGGCACATCGTTGGTAGCGGTAGCCCCGCTATGGCCGGTATCGACTGTGGCCTCGGGTATTTCGGGCCGCGAGGCTTTGGTTTTAGCACTTTTGGGGGCCCTACCGGCTTTGGTCTTATTCTTAGCCGGTCCCGGGGCCGCCACCAAATCGATAGCGGGAATGGTTTCAATGGGCGCGAACAGCTCTGGCTCGGCGTTGATTTTATTAGGCGACTTGGCCATATAACTAGGTATAATTTGCCTACAGCGGCGACGTTGAATAAAACAAGACGGATACTTCAGACAAGAATAACAGGTTCTTGCTTCAATACCAAATTAATAACGCTAGGCAGGCAAATCAAGCTTAATTTCAACGGAATTCGGCGAAATAATTCAAACCCGATACTCATCGAACTGGC
This sequence comes from Hymenobacter sp., assembly GCA_031428075.1. Classification (GTDB taxonomy): domain Bacteria; phylum Bacteroidota; class Bacteroidia; order Cytophagales; family Hymenobacteraceae; genus Hymenobacter. The sequence continues at coordinate 794 of JANPOR010000499.1, forward strand.
CTGAGAAACCAGGTTTTGGCATCGTTTTTCACGGCTGCACGACCCCGGCCCGCGCAAATACCGGGAACAAGACTTGCCGTTCGCCAGGACCCCAGCGGTGGGCCAGTTCTTCCGCCACCAGCGCCACCGGGTCGGTGCCGTGTTGCTTCCGGTACTGTTGCACGCTCGACCACGTGCGCAGGTAATCCAGAAACCACGCAGCTGACCACTGCCGCCGCTCGGCGAAACGGGCCCGCTGTACGCCGGCAAATGGAAACGGCAAGCGCGCGTACTCGTCGTCGACGTGCCAACGATTTTGGTCCCAATACGGGGCCATTGTTTCGCGGTAGAAGTGCCGGATGAGCGGGTCAATTTCGGGGCTGATTTGCACTAGGCCGTAGCCCCACTCGGCCAGCACGGCCCCCGGCCGGGCCACGCGGCGCACCTCGCGGTGGTAAAGCTCACTGTCGAACCAATGCACGGCCTGGCCCACCGTCACGAGGTCGAACACGTGGTCGGGGAAAGGCGTGTGCTCGGCGCGGGCCGTTTGGTAGTGGATATTGGGGCGCGTCGGGGCCTGGGCCAGCTGGTTCGCGCTAAGGTCTGTGGCGTCAATTTCGGCAAAATGCTCGGCCAGCACCGCGGCCACCTGGCCGTTGCCGGTAGCGCAGTCCCAGGCCCGCTGACGGCCGGGCACCAGCGGCAGCAGCCAGGCGTAGAGCGCAACAGGATAATCGATGCGAAAGCGGGCGTAGGCGGCCGCCTGGGCGGAAAAACGGTCGAGGGACATGGCGATTTGGAAAAGCCGGGGGCCCGGCGCGGAGCCGTATCTTTGTTACAAATCAAGCGGTTTGCTGGCCAAAAGCACGAGGTCAGCCTAATTTTTCATTCTAAAACAGCTGTCCCGTGACGTTTCACGAATTCAACCTCCACGACGACCTCCTGGCCGGCGTGGACGCCATGAACTACCAGCAGGCCACGCCCGTGCAGGAGCAGGCCATACCCAAAATTATTGAGGGTAAAGATCTGATTGCCTGCGCTCAGACCGGCACCGGTAAAACCGCTGCATACCTGTTGCCGCTGCTCGACAAGATTTCGCACGCCAAACACGGCCACACCACCACTCTCATCCTGGTGCCCACCCGCGAGCTGGCCACCCAGATTGACGAGCAGGTGATGGGCTTCGGCTACTACGTCGAAGCCAGCAGCATCGCTATTTACGGCGGCGGCAAGAGCGAAGGCTGGGAGCAACAAAAGCGGGCCCTCACCTCGGGGGCCGACATCATCATCGCCACGCCGGGCCGCCTCATTGCCCACCTGCAAATGGGCTACGTCAAATTTGATAAAATCAAGTACTTGGTGCTGGACGAGGCGGACAAGATGATGGACATGGGTTTTTCGGACGACATCCTGAACATCGTGCGCCAGTTGCCCAAGGAACGGCAAACGCTGCTGTTTTCGGCCACCATGCCCAGCAAAATTCGCGATTTCTCGCAGCAGATTCTCAAGAATCCCGAAGAGATTCGCCTAGCCGTGAGCAAGCCCGCCGCCGGCATCGACCAGCAGCTGTACATGGCTTTCGACCGTCAGAAAATCTACGTTCTCGAGCATATCATCAAAACCCAGGACGTGCAGAGCATGGTGCTGTTTACAAGCCAGAAAGCAGCCGTGGGCGGCATTGTGAAGGCCGTGAACAAGCTCGGCGTGGAGGCCCGTGGCATCAGTTCCGACCGCACCCAGGAAGAGCGCGAGGAAATCATGCGAGCCTTCAAAAACAAGCAATTCCCCATCCTGGTGGCCACCGACGTGCTTAGCCGCGGCATCGACATCGACTCGCTGAGCCACGTGGTGAACTATGACATCCCGCGCGCCGCCGAGGACTACGTGCACCGCATCGGCCGTACCGCCCGCGCCGCCACCAAGGGCACCGCCATCACCTTCATCTCGGACCAAGATCAGGACCGCGTGGTGAAGATTGAGCGCCTCATCGAGCGCGATTTAGAAAAGCGCAGCATCACCGAGGAGTTGGGCCTGGGCCCGGCCCCGGAGTTTGACCCCAAGCGCTTCGCCGGATTAGGTGGAAAAATTGGCGGCCGCCCGGCTCGTACCGGCCACGGCGGCAGCCGCAACGGCAGCTTTGGGGGCCCTCGCGAAGGCGGATCGCGCCACGAAGATGGGCGCGACGGCGGCCGTGACGGCGGCCGCTCGCCCCGCCGCGACGCTCCCGACCCCAAAGATCCCAAGCACCAGGAGCGTTTGGCCAACGCCAAAAACGCCCTCGCCGCTCTCGACGCTGGGCAGGCCCCGACCGTACCTTACCAGCGCCCGCCACGTGCCGAAAGCGATGCCCACCCCGAGCGGCGGCCCCGGCCGGAAGGAGAAAACCGCCCATCGCGCGAGCCGCGTCCCGAAGGCGAGCCACGGCCGTCCCGCGCGCCGCGTGCTGAGGGAGATGCCCGCCCCGAAGGTGAGCTTCGGCGTACCCGTGGGGGCCGCAACCGCAACAGAAGCGACCGAGGCCCTCGCCCCGAAGGTTCCACAGCACCGGCAGTCGGCGGCCCCGAGCAATGACCAACAATAGCCGGCCCCTGGCATAAAAAAGGCGAACGGCAC
>JANPOR010000500.1:0-3100 GCA_031428075.1 Hymenobacter sp.
GCAGTACGTATTCACCACCAGTGCGGCCAACCGCCGCTATTTGCTCAGGAACATCTCGGCCGGTGGCGCGGCCGTGAACGAAACCATCATCCACCTGGCGCACCCCGAGTTGCCCTTCGGTGGCGTGGGCAACTCCGGCGTGGGCAAGGCCCACGGGCACGCCGGCTTCCTGGCCTTCAGCAACGAAAAAGGCGTGCTAGCGCAGCGCGTGGGCCGCACCGGCATCAAAACCATGTACCCGCCCTACACCAGCAAAGTGAAGCAGCTGATCGGGTGGCTGGTGGCGTATTTTTAGGCTGGTCGGGGCCCCGGGTCGTGTGCTTTTGAAGATCACCAAAACAGAAATGCCGCCATGGAACAAGCCGAACTCCGACGGTGCCACCTGGACGGTACAGCGGATGGCAGTGGTGGACCAGCAATTTTTCCTGCAAAGATTCAATCCCGATAGCCTGCGCATTCAAGCGCTGGACCCGGCCACGGTGCGGCAGCGACGGGTGAACGGCAACCTCATCTTTACCCTCGATCCGTCGCCTGGCCGCGCTACGCGGCAGGTGGACGGCTACGATGGACTGTGGCTATCTGAAGAAGAATATCTGCGCAAAGTTCTAAAGATTAAACTAGAACCCGTTGCGCTTTAGATTGGCCAGCGGCTGGCTACTTCTGCTGCATCTCGGCCTGCACCTGTACTTGCTTGAGTTGGAACTCGTGGTATTTCGCGGAACCCATTATTTTTTGGAGCTGGGTTTGGGAGGTGATGTTGATGTGCTTGAGGGCCCCCGCCAACTCGGGTGATTGGGCCGCGTATTGCTGGCGGGCCGCGTTCACCTGCTCCACAGTGCCGTTGAGCACGGTGCGAATGCGGCCGGTCTGGTCGACAGGCAGCTTTAGGACGGAAGTGATGGCATCGGCCAGGTCGCGGGCAGCGGTTGCGGGCGTGGGCGGTTCAGGCGTGCGCACGGTTTCGACCACTGGGGCCGGCGCGGAACGGTGCCGATGAAATACAGAGCAGCCCGAACTGAGGAGTAGAAGCGAGGCCAGCAGGGACCGCAGCGAGGAGGAAAGGGTCATGATAAAGTAAGGCCTTAGGCAGTTACCCTTCCCCATACGCAAATCGGACGGCGGCGGCCAGGGGCAAGGTGCCCGGGCCGTGGCACCGGCCTCGACGCCGCCCGGCTGGCCCGGGCGGCGCTAGTCTACTACACGTTCCGATTGGTAGCCGGCAACACCGATGTTCAATACTGCCAGGAAATCAGTGCTCCGACAGAAGTACTGCTTTCCTGTTTCGAAACCAACTGGTTACATTTTCATGCCCTGGTGGCTTATGCCACTCATGTGCATGCTCATGCGCGGGGCTATCACCCGAATGAATACCTCGAAGGAGAGCGGGGTCTTGCCGTAGGCATCGACCAACGCGTCGCCGCCGGTGTTGAAGGCGTTGAGGGTGCCGGTAGCCCCCAGGTCGACCCAGGCGGCGCTGGTTTTGGCCAAGTACTTTGAGGCCCCAAGTGTGAAGGCGCTCACCTGCCGGCCTTTGTGCAGGGCCCCACCGGTCGCGGCGGGGAGTAGCAGCTCGTCGTAGGTGAGCTGCAAGGTCTCCAGCCGGGTAAAAACGTTGAACTGCCGCGCCTGCCAGTTGCTTTCCAGCAGGAACGAGTGCGAATAATCTGCCTCCGCCGTGCCGCCGCTGGTGCGGTTCATGCCCCACACGAAGGCCGACGACAGGACGGTTTCGCTGCCCAGCGCGGCGTTGTGCAGCACCGAGGCCGTGGTGCGGTCCACGTTGCGCTCAGGTTCCAGCTCCTCGGGGCTTTTGATGTGGGCGTACGAGGCTTGCAGGGCCACGTCGGCGGCCGGGTTCACCGAGAGCCGGGCGCTGTACGAATCGAAGCGGGCGGGGTCGAAGCTGTAGCGGTTCTCGTTGGGCTCGCGGCCGGTGAAGAGTGTGCCTTCGAGCTTGGCGTTGCGGTAGCGCACGCCCAGCGTAGCCACCCCGAACTGGATGTGCGTGGCGTCCTGCCAGTGGTGGCCCAGCGGGGCCGCAGGCAGGTTGGCCGCCGATGGCCGGTGCATGAACACCGGGGGCCCGATGGCCGGCTCGCCGGGGTAGCCCACGTAGGCCGTCAGATCCACGTCGGGGCTCGCTTCGTAGGTGTAGGCCACGCCCAGCGCACTCACCAAATCGTGCGGGTGCTGGTGGTCGTGGAGCTTCACGCCCTGCCACGACTCGCCGGTCTGGAACAGCAGCGGGTAGCCCGCGCCGCCCACCGTGAGCGGGTCGGCCGAGAGCATGGCGTGGATAGTGAACAACCCGTGCTGCCCCACCAGGTGGTTAGCCATCGCCATCACGTAGGTGTTGGCCCGGAAATTGGCGTCGCCGCGCCGGTCGGCGTGGGTGGCGTTCTGGCTGGTGTAGCGCAGAAACGCCGCGTACATCAGCATCACGTCCCAGCCGCCGGGCTGGTACATCTGCATGTACATCGGCGAGTTATCGGGGTGCCAGCTCGTGCCGGAGCCCTGGCGGGTCATGGGCATGTTTTTGGAGAAGGAGTTGCGCATCCCCGTCGTGCCCATGCTGCCGGGGCTGTCCATCTTCATGGCCCCCATGCCGCTCAGGGAAGGGCTGGGTTTCGTGCCCGGCATTCTTTTGGCCGTGTCGGCGGGCATTGCCCTGCCAGGCATTTGCTGGGCAGGTGCGGCGGGCGGCATCGCCATGCCCGGCATGGGCCGCTGGGCCAGCGCGGCCGTGCCGGCCAGCAATAAAACGGGGGTAAAGAGTAATGACTTCATGGAAAGGAATTCGCTTGATCAATCCAAACGATTACTGTTGCTTGCGGCCGGGGCCCCTATTTCGCCATCGTCCTATACGGCATGGGTCCGGACGCGTTTCCGGGGTGCGGATAAAAGGGCCCCGGGCCCCGTAAGCCACCGAGACAAGCGTAAGGCCAAACCATAGTTTTTGAAGCCAGGCCGGGTCCCTACGGACTGGCATCTTCGTGCGGTTGTTAGTAAACGGCAACACAATAACTGTAGGGCCAGGGCCCCCTGCACGGAGGTGGAATAATGCGGGCCGGCCGGCGAGCTTACACGACGACCAAGCTGC
>JANPOR010000501.1:0-1965 GCA_031428075.1 Hymenobacter sp.
GTTCGACATCGGCTACCGGTACACCTTGAGCCGGGTAACCGAGCTGCGGGCCCTGCTGGCCTGAGGCGGGGCCTGCGCTACCTTTGCCCTCCCGCTCACCCCCAATTCGTTGCAATGCCCGCCCGCAAAACGTCTACCGTCTGGTTATACATCGCCAAGTTTGTGTTCTGGGTATCGGGGTGGAAGTTGGGCGAGCTGGCCGACCCGGACATCAAGAAAAGCATGATGATTGCGGCGCCCCATACCAGTAACTGGGACATCATTTACGCCCGCGCTGCGTTTTACATGATGGATGTGCCGGTGCGGTTCACCGTGAAAAAGGAGTGGACCGACCACTGGCTGCTCGGGGGCCTGGTGCGCGCCATCGGCGGCTTGGCCGTGGACCGCAACAAGAACAACAGCCTGGTGGAAGGCATGGCCGAGCTGTTCAACGAGCACGACGAGCTAGTCATCCTCATCACGCCCGAAGGCACCCGCAAGTACCAGCCGCGCTGGCGCCGGGGTTACTACTTTGCCGCCCTGGCTGCGCACGTGCCCATTCGTCTGGGTTACTTGGACTACGCCAAGAAAGAAGCCGGTATTGGCCCGGCCGTGTACCCCACCGGCGACTATGCCGCCGACGAGGAGAAAATCAAATCCTTTTATCGCACTAAGTCGGGCCGCTTCCCGTCCCAAGGCGTGCGCTGATTTAGCCGGGTTCCGCCGCTATCTTTACCCGCATGGAGAAAGTGCAAACGCTGCTCTGGATCGTGCTTGCTATCGGGGCCTTTGTGTACCGCATGGTGCAGAAAATGCGCGCCACTAGTGCCCAGGAGCAGCGCGAGCGGCCGCGCGTGCCGGCCTCGCCGGCTCTGCCCGCCGCCACTTTCCAGGAGCTGCTGAAGCAGATGCAGGCCCGCAACACTGCCGAAACCGGCACGCTTGTGCTGCCCGCCACCGGCCCGGGGCCCTCGCCCAATACGTTGGCCGGCCGGCCCGTGCCGCGCCCGACAGTTCCGCAGCCCCGTTCCCAGGAGCGCACTGCGCCGCGCCGGAACTCATCGGAAGCGTTGGTTATGGCCCGGCCCATTAACCGGCCTGCGCCCGCCGTGCAGCGCGGGGCTAGCTTGCCCCGTGCCGTCATTGCTGCCCAAGTCGATGCCACTTACCGGCCGTTTGCGCCCGCTAAGCCTGCGGCGGAGCCTACCGGGGCCGTCGTGCGCCGCCTGCTGGCCCAGCCTGCCAACGTGCGGGCTGCCTTCGTGCTGGGCGAAATCCTGAGCCGGCGCCCGTGGTAGGCGGGCCGGGTTAGTCTTGCGTAAGGGCGTAGGCCACGAGGTTGGCCCCCATGCGCAGGGCCGCGTCGTGGATGGCGGGCGGGTCTTCGGGGTAGGTGCCCACGTCTTCCCAGCCGTTGCCCAGGTCGCATTCGTAGCTGTAGAAGCATACCAGCCGGCCTTTGTAGAGCAGCCCGAAGCCTTGGGCCCGCTTGCCGTCGTGCTCGTGCACCTTGGGTAAGCCGTGGGGGAACGCGAATTTCTGGTGATAAACGGGGTGGGAGTAGGGTAGCTCCACAAACTCCAGCTCGGGAAATACTTTCTTCATCTCAGGCCGGATGAACTTATCCAACCCGTAATTATCGTCGATGTGCAGAAACCCGCCGCCCACTAGGTAGCGCCGCAGGTTCTGGGCCTCGGCGGCCGTGAAGCTCACGTTGCCGTGCCCGGTCATGTGGATGAACGGGTAGTCGAGCAGCTCGGGCGCATCCAGCTCCACGGTGGCCTCGTCGGGGGCAATGTTAGTTTTCAGGCTCTGGTTGCAGAAGCTGATGAGGTTGGGCAGCGACGTTTTGTTGGCGTACCAGTCGCCCCCACCGCCGTAGTGCAGCTTGGCAATGCGGAAGCTAGGCGCGGGCGCGGCCGCCGTAAGGGTGAGCAGCAGAGAGAGGGCGAGGAACAGAGGTTTCAGCATGGGAAGGAAAGGACG
>JANPOR010000502.1:0-3016 GCA_031428075.1 Hymenobacter sp.
GCGGCCCCGGCCGGCGCGCCGCCCGCCAGCACAGCCATGACCAGCACGGCCGGGCGCAGCCAGGCAAGGGATTTCAAGCGAAAGCGGCGGATAGCGAGCAAAACAGGGGCGTTACGGCGTTGGGCGGGGTTTAATATTCGCCTTCCTCGTCGGGCCGGTAGGCTTGGGACGTGGCTTCGGCCGGAATTTGGCCGAGCTGGTCCACCAGCGCGTGTAGGCCCCGGCCTTCTTTGCGCTCGACGAGGTTGAAGTACTGAAAGGCCACGGCTAGCAGCAGGGGCGGGTAGATGAGCAGGGTGAAAAGCGTGGTGACGGCGCCAGTGGCGGTGATGAACAGCGGCGACTGTGCCGACTTCAGCAGCGCCAGGAAGCCCCCTGCCAGCAGGCTGGCAACGCTGCCGGCCGCGATGAGCAGCACGTAAAGCATCATCAGCATGATGAACAGCAGCCCGAACGTGGACCACCACTTGCCCCGCGTCAGGTGCAGGCAGCGGCTGACGGTGTCGCCGAACCCCGTGCCTTCGACCAGTCGCACGATGAAAAACAAGCTCAGTGCCACCATCAGGTACACGCCGGGTACGAACAGCAGCGCGAAGCCCAGCAGCAGCAGCACGCTGAGGCCCCAAATGGAAAAAAAGGTGCCCACAAACTCGCGGCGCACCACGGCCCACACGTCGGTCACTGTGATTTCGCGGTGTGGGTCGGAGCGGTGCAGGCAGTGCAGCAGGTAGCCGTACACGCTCAGAACGATGAGCGTGGTGAACACCTGGCTCAGCACTGAATTGAGGTAATAGGCCGGCGTCGAGAGCATCGCCATGTAGGCGTAGCTCTGTCGCGCCCACACGCCGCCCCCCGTGGTTGTTGCGCCCCGCAGGCCGCCCAGCAGCTGGGTTTGCAGCAAGCCGGCCAGCACGGCCCGCACCAACGCAGCAGGTAAGGCAATATAGGTTAACACCTTGGCCAGGGGCCGGAAGTGGCCCCCGATGAACTCGAACGTCGCGCTGATTTTGGCTCCAAAATCACGCTCTTGGCGGAAATCGGACTCTTGCGTATAGGTGTTCTTCATAAATAGGGAAACCTGGATAAGAAAAAAGGATAATAGGCGGGCCCTTGAAATTACTTGGCCGGGGCCCCCAGGCGCCGAAGGCGAATGGGGTACACAATAAAATACCAGCCGATGAATGCTGCCGAACCGCTGATGATGGCTAGGCTAGCCGCCGCCGGCATTTCGGTGTGGCGCGTCACGAAGCTTTCCAGGAACCCGGCTAAAAAGAAAATTGGCACCAAGCCCATGGCCAGCTTCAGGCCTTCGCGGGCCGAGTGGCGGAAGGCCGCCGCCCGGCTGTAGGTACCCGGAAACAGCAGGCCCCGCGCCATCACGAAGCCCGCCCCGCCTGCCAGCACGATGGAAGAAATTTCGAGCGTGCCGTGAATCCAAATGGTGAGCAGCGACTGCCGCAGCACGTGCTGTTGGTAAAAAAAATACTGGAACGAGCCCAGCATTACCCCGTTTTTGAACAGCATGAGCACCGTGCCCAGGCCTCCGGTCACGCCCGCGGCAAAGGTGAGTAGCGCCACCCGCACGTTGTTGAAAGTGATTTGCAAGAACATCGCCGTCTGGTCCTGACTCTTGTAAATGGCCATGGGGTCGCCGCGGTGGATGTTCGCTAGGGTCTGATCCACGTAACCGTCGCCGAGCACGGCGCGTACGAAGGTGTCGTTGTAGGCCGCCGACAGGGCCCCCAGCGCCGTGAACAGCAGGAACACGCCCAGCGCCCAGGCCAGCGTGCGGTGGTGGCGGCCCACCACCAGCGGCACCTCCCGGGCCCAAAACCGCCCGAAGCGCCCGTCCGCCTCCTTTTTGTTTTGGTACAGGGCCTGGTGCTGCCGGGCCGCGAGGGCGTTGAGGTAGGCCGTTGTGGGCGAAGCGGGATAGAAGGTTTGGGCGTAGGCCAGGTCGTCGGTGAGGGCCACGAAGCGGGCGGCCAGTTCGTCGGGGCCCGCGGCGGGGCGGACGTCGTACTGCTGCCAGCGGGCCTGGTTTTGGCGGAGGAAAAGGGCTTCGCGCATGGCACAAGGTTAGGGCCTTAAAGGTAGTGGGCTGCGCCGAAGCACCACCTTTTATTCACGAGAACTAGGCCGGGTCGAGCATCTTTACGGCGAGCCGATTGTTTAGGTCCGACCCGCTGCCCTTCGCCGCCCCATGAGTACCATCCGCATCCATACCACCCAAAACGTCAGCCTCGAATACGAAATCGCCAGCGTGGGCGACCGGATCGTGGCCACGCTCATCGACTACACACTGTACCTGATTTGGTTTGTGCTGTGCGCCGTGGCGCTGCACGGGCTGACGATCCGCTGGGACCCGGCCGTTATCACGTTGCTGCTGTTGCCCACCACGTTCTATTTCCTGGCCTGCGAAGCGTTTCTCAACGGCCAGACGCTTGGCAAAAAAGCGTGTCACGTGCGCGTGATGCGCCTCGACGGCACGGCCCCTGGCCTCGGCGACTACTGCCTGCGGTGGCTGCTGCGCCCGTTCGAAGTACTGTTCCTGTTCGGGGCACCAGCTCTGCTCACCATTCTCGTCAACGGCAAGGGCCAGCGCCTGGGCGACCTGGCTGCCGGCACCACCGTCATCAGCCTGCGCCGCCGGGTCGGGCCCCCGGCGGCAGAAATGATACCCGCTGGCTACCGGCCCGTGTTCGTTCAGGCCGCACTGCTCTCCGACCACGACGCGGCCCTCGTGCGCCGGCTGCTGCACCAGGGAACGCAAAAAGAGAATTTTACGCTGCTCAATGAAACGGCGAACAAAGTGAAAAGCCTCACTGGCATCGCCACCGACCTGCCCGACCTGCCCTTCCTGCAAACCGTGCTACGCGACCACGCGCACTTGGCCGCTAGTGAGGCAGCCAGCTAAAATTTTCTTCAACCCGTAAGCAGGCGTCCCGAGCGGCCTTGCTTAAGCCAGACTACCTCCCCTGTCGCCTATGATTTATGGAATGTGCTTCGACGGGAG
>JANPOR010000503.1:0-8166 GCA_031428075.1 Hymenobacter sp.
TTGAAAATGGTGCTGGGGCCCTCCGCGCTAAGCGCCGCAATGAGCAAGGCCACCCCAGCCCGGATGTCGGGTGAGGTCATGGTGATGCCGCGCAGGCGCGTGCGCTGGTCGAGGCCAATAACGGTGGCCCGGTGCGGGTCACAGAGGATAATCTGGGCCCCCATGTCGATGAGCTTATCGACGAAAAACAGGCGGCTCTCGAACATTTTCTGGTGGATCAGCACCGTGCCCTTGGCCTGGCAGGCCACCACCAGCACGATGCTGAGCAAATCGGGCGTGAAGCCCGGCCAGGTATGGTCGCTCACCGTGAGAATGGAGCCGTCGAGGTAGGTGCTGATTTCATAGTGCGGCTGGGCCGGAATGAAAATATCGTCGCCCCGAAATTCTATCTGAATACCCAACTTACGGAACGTGTCGGGAATTAGGCCCAACTGCGGAATCTGGCAGTCTTTGATGGTGATTTCGGAGCCCGTCATAGCCGCCAGGCCAATGAAAGAGCCAATTTCAATCATGTCGGGCAGCATCCGGTGCTCAGTGCCGCCCAGGCTGTCCACGCCTTCGATCGTGAGCAGGTTAGAGCCAGTGCCTTGGATGTGAGCGCCCATGCGCACCAGCATCCGGCACAGTTGCTGGAGGTAGGGTTCGCAGGCGGCGTTGTAGATGGTGGTGGTACCCTCGGCCAGCACGGCGGCCATCACGATATTAGCCGTGCCGGTCACCGAGGCTTCATCGAGCAGCATGTGCGTGCCGCGCAGCTTACCGTCGGCCTTGATACGGTAGAAGTCGGGGCCCTCCAGTGTGAGCTTGCCACCGAGCTTTTCGAGGCCCAGGAAGTGTGTGTCCATTGGCCTGCGGCCGATTTTGTCACCCCCCGGCTTGGGTAGCTGGCAGCGGCCGTAGCGTCCCAGCATGGGCCCCAGAATCATCACCGAGCCGCGCAGCGCCCCGGCCTGTTGCACGAATTCGGGCGTGTCGAGGTAGTCGAGGTTGACGGCGTCGGCCTGAAAACGGTAGGTGTCGGGGGCCAGCTTGTCCACTTTCACGCCCATGTCGCGCAGCAGCTCAATCACTTTGTTAACGTCACGGATGTCAGGGATGTTGCTGATGGTGACCTGTTCGCCGGTGAGCAGCACCGCACATAGAACCTGCAGTGCCTCGTTTTTGGCCCCTTGGGGCGTAATCTCACCGCGCAGCTGCTGGCCGCCGCGCACTTCAAATGCTGCCATCTTATGTTGATCTGTTAGCTGCCAGCTAATGGCTGATAGCTTTTAAAAAAGAAAATGAAACGCCCAGTTGCTTCTTCCCTGAAGCTACAACCACCTGGTGAGGCCCCGCTAAAAGTTAAAAGAAGCTATTGCGGCGGTTGTTGGGATTCCTGACGGCCCTTTTTGCCACGTTTCTTGTCGCGCTTCTGGCCGTTGCCAAAGCCGGCGCTACTGGTGGGGGGGGCAGCGCGGCGCGGTTGGTTGGGTTGCGACGCACTGTGCGCGGAGCGGGTGCCGGTCGTGCCGTTGCCGGGGGCCACGCCGGGGCCCATCTCGAACAGATTTTCCTGATCCACCATGGTCGGGTCGAGCTTCAACTGGCCGTTCGACAATTCGCTCAGGTGCCGGATGATAGTAGCGTCCTTGGCGTTTTCCTTGTTGTGCTGCCGAAACAGAAATTTCATCGTGCGCCCGATCTGAACGGCGGCCTGCTCGCGTTCGGCTGGATCCTCCAGTGTCAACGCCTTGGCGATGAGGGCCTCAATGCCGCGGCCGTAGGCGCGCAGGCGCGGGGGCTGGCGGGGGTAAGGCACGGGCCGGGGGCGCGTCACGCGCAGGCTTACGGGACGCAGTGGGACGGGGGCCTCCAGCACAATTTCCTCGCCGAGCAGTGCCGATAGGTGGCTCCATAAACGACTCTGGATGTCGGGTTGGTCACGCAGGGTAGGTTTCAGGCGCAGGATGAGCTGCACAATCTGGGCGGCGCGGCGCGTGCGCTCGACCACATCCTCCACCTGGCGTAGGCCCAGGATGAGTTGGTAAGTGCTCTGCCCGTACTCGCGCACCAGCAGCTGCAAGTGGAAGGGCAGGGATTGAAATTCGTTCATGTGAGGAAGGTAGTCGGTAGCGGACGGTCGGTATCCGGTACTCGGTGCAAAAGAGGGGTAAAAAATTAGGAAATCGCGACTGTGTCGGCCCAATTGCCTAAAATCAAAGGTGGATGCGTAGCTTGGCAAAGCTCAGCAGCAGCACTTTTTCGCCCACTTCTTCGAAGTCGATGGTGGCCTTGGCGCCGTTGGGCTCCTTTTCCAGCAGGCGCACGACCCCAAAGCCGAACTTGGGATGCTCCACGCGCTGGCCCGCCACTAGGTTCTTGGTGTCAGACGGCGAGAAATCGGCCGGTGCCACGTATTTGGTGGCTGACGTTTTGCGCGGGGTCATCGGCACCAGGTTCGAGCGCCGCTCGAACACGTGCTGGAACGGCTGGTCGCCCGCACCGGGACCATTGTTGGGAGCGAACTTGAAGTGAACGTACGTGGGGTCGATTTCGTCCAAAAATCGACTCTTTTCGGCGCTGCGTAAGTTGCCCCACTGGTAGCGGGAAGTGGCGTAGCTCAGCGTTAGCTTCTTCTCGGCCCGCGTGATGGCCACGTAAAACAGCCGCCGCTCCTCTTCCAAGTCGGCCCGTGAGGTAATCATCATCTGGCTCGGAAACAGGTTTTCCTCCATGCCCACGATGAACACGTTGCGAAATTCCAGGCCCTTGGCCGAGTGAATGGTCATCAGCGTCACGGCCTCGCCTTCCTGCGCGGCGTCCTTCAGGTCAGAATCTGTCACCAGCGCAATATCCTGCAAAAAGGCCCCTAGCGACTTGTCTTCGCGCTCGGGGTCATCCACGTATTCCTTGATGCCGTTGAGCAGCTCCTGGATGTTCTCGTAGCGCGACAGACCTTCGATGCTCTTATCGGAATATAACTCCTCCACCATGCCCGAGTTCTTGGCGATGAATTTGGCGGCCTCGAACGCATCTTCGCGGGTCGCCAGGGCAGTGTAGGCCTTGATATTTTCGGCGAACGTGACGACTGGGTTCGAGATGCGGGCGGGCACGAATTGGTCGGCGTTACTTACTACTTCCCACAGGCTGTGGTTGGCCGCATCGGCGGTGGCCACCAGCTTGCTGATGGTAGTGTCGCCGATGCCGCGCTTAGGGTAGTTGATGACGCGGCGCAAAGCCTGCTCGTCGTTCTGATTCACCGTCAGGCGCAGGTAGGCCACCAAATCCTTAATTTCCTTGCGTTGGTAGAACGATAGGCCCCCGACGATTTTGTAGCGGATGTTGAGCTTGCGCAGGGCCTCCTCCATGGCCCGGCTCTGGGCATTGGTGCGGTAGAGAATAGCGAAGTTATCGTACGACAAGTGCCCGTTCATCTTGTCTTCGAAGATGCTAGTAGCCACCAACTTTCCCTCTTCGTTGTCCGACGCCGCTTTGATGACCTCGATCAGCGTGCCTTCTTCGTTTTCCGAAAATACGTCCTTGCGCAGTTGCGCTTGGTTGTTTTTGATGACCGAGTTGGCCGCCTTCACGATGTTTTTAGTGGAGCGGTAGTTCTGCTCCAGCTTGAAAACCTGTAGCTCCGGGTAGTCCTTCTCGAAGTTGAGAATGTTGGTGATGTCGGCCCCGCGGAAGGCGTAGATACTCTGCGCGTCGTCGCCTACCACGCAGATATTCCGCTCTTTAGCCGCCAGCTTGCGGGTGATAAGGTACTGTGAGTAGTTCGTGTCCTGGTACTCGTCTACCATCACGAACCGGAACATGTTTTGGTACTTGTTCAGCACGTCGGTATGCTCGCGAAACAGCACGTTGGTATTGAAGAGCAAGTCGTCGAAGTCCATCGCGCCGGCTTTGAAGCAGCGCTGCTGATACTGCTGGTAGAGTACCCCAATTTTGGGCCGCAACGACGCCTCGTCGTCGGCCTTGATGGCGGCGTCGCTCAGGTATTGGTTCACCGAAATCAGCTTATTCTTGGCCTGCGAGATGCGGCCCAGCACCAGGCCCGGCTTATACAGCTTGTCGTCCAGTTCCAGCTCCTTGATAATTTGGCCGATGAGGGTTTTGGAGTCCTGCGTATCGTAGATGGTGAAGCTGCGCGGATAGCCAATCTTGTCGGCCTCCGAGCGCAGGATTTTGGCGAACACCGAGTGGAAGGTGCCCATCCACAGGCTGCGGGCGTTGGGGCCCACCACCTTTTCCACGCGGGCGCGCATCTCCTTGGCGGCCTTGTTAGTGAAGGTGAGGGCCAAGATGTTGAACGGGCTCACGCCTTGTTCGAGCAGATGGGCGATGCGGTAGGTGAGCACCCGGGTTTTGCCCGAGCCGGCACCCGCGATAATCATGCAGGGCCCCTCGGTCTGCATCACCGCGCCGGCCTGGGAGGGGTTGAGCAGAGAAAGATAATCTAATGCCATCGGGAGAGAACCGCCGATTTGGCGGTATTTACAAAGGTAACCTCAGCGCCCGGGGGCCGCAACCCGCCCGCGCATTACTACTACTAAAATCCCCGGTTACTTTCGTTTGCTTTAGCAACCAACTTAACTCCACTTATGGTTTATTCGCCAACGGCTTGGGCGAATTTGAGGGCCCGTGGGTTTTTCATCGCCGCACTTTTCTGCTTAATTGGCTTGGGTGGCGCCGTGGTGCTGGCGCAGTTTATCCCCTTGGCGGGTATATGCAATCCAGGCTTACCGTTTATGACGGGGCTTTTCTCGCTGATAATTAGTGTGTCGCTGGCCGTTATTACCTTAATCGATGTTTCTGATGAGCCAGCGGAGCGACTTTATTAAAGGCAGTCTGCTGGTGCGCTCGTTGGTGCTGGGGGATATTTTCCTGCTGCTTGTAGGACTAAAATCTTATTCATAAGGTTTGAATGAGCGGTATCTTTGCCATATGATTATTATCCAACAAACCGTTATTTCCGACGATATCGCCGATAATTTTTTTGTCTGCAACCTCGACGCTTGCAAAGGCGCCTGTTGCGTGGAAGGCGACCTGGGGGCCCCCCTCGAAGAAGCCGAACTGAAAATTCTCGAAGCCGAGTACAACAACATCAAGCCCTTCCTCACCGAAGCCGGCCGCCAAGCCATTGCTGAGCAGGGCCTGTACATTAAGGATTGGGAGGACGACTACAGTACAACCACAATCGGCGACCGAGAGTGCGCCTATGCGCTTTATGATGGCAAAGGTATCCTCAAGTGCGGCATTGAAGAAGCATATTTGGCCGGGGCTACCACGTTCAAAAAGCCCATCAGCTGCCATCTATACCCCATTCGCATCACGAAATACGAAGACTTTGAGGCATTGAACTACGACCGTTGGAGCATCTGCTCGCCGGCCTGCGCTTTCGGTGCTAACCTGGGCGTGCGGGTGTACCAATTCTTGAAAGAGCCACTCATCCGCAAATACGGCGAGGATTGGTACAATGAACTAGACCGGGAGGTAGAAAGCCAACTGAACGGCAAAGCCTAGGGCCCCGTCATTATTCGACCATAAAAAAGACCGCCCTGCTTCATGGGGCGGTCTTTTTTATAATGTTGGACGCTGGCATTATCTACACCGGCACCACGTGCAGCACATCTTGGCTACGCTGGCGCACGGCGGCACACAGCGCGGGGTTCTCGGCCAGTTGTTGGCCGAAGGAGGGCACCAACTCATGGAACTTGGCTTGCCACTTGGCTGTAGCAGCCTGCTCAGGAAAGCAGCGCTGCACCAAGTCGAACATGATGGCCACGGCCGTGCTGGCCCCGGGCGAGGCCCCCAGCAGCGCGGCAATGGAGCCGTCGGCCGAGGTGACGACTTCGGTGCCAAACTCTAGCACGCCGCCCTGCTCTTTGTCTTTTTTGATGACCTGCACGCGCTGACCGGCCACGGCCAACTGCCAATCGGCGGGGTTGGCTTCGGGGTAGTACTCGCGCAGGGCGGCGATGCGCTCGGTGGGCGTTTGGAGCACCTGGCCGATTAGGTAGCGCGTGAGGCCCAGGTTGCGGGCCCCGGCGTAGAGCAGCGGCCGGATGTTGCCTAATTCAATCGAGCGAAACAAATCGGTGTACGAGCCCTTCTTCAAGAACTTGGTGCTGAAGCCGGCGTAGGGCCCAAACAGCAACTCCTGGCGGCCGTTGATCTGGCGGGTGTCGAGGTGGGGCATTGACATGGGCGGCGAGCCTACAGCCGGCTTGCCGTACACCTTGGCGTCGTGGCGAGCCACCACTTCCGGGTTCAGGCACTTCAGCCACTGGCCGCTCACGGGGAAGCCCCCGAAGCCGCTGGCCTCCGGAATGCCCGACTTTTCGAGCAGCGGCAGCGACCCGCCGCCGGCTCCAATGAACACGAACCGGGCCCGCACCGTGCGCTTGGTGCCGGCTTTTAAGTCCTTCACTTTCAGGCGCCAGGTGTAGCCGTCGTCGCGGCGCTTGATGCTGCTTACTTCTTGGCCCAGGGTAGATTTTACGCCAGGCAGGGCTTGCAAATGCGCGAACAAGGCGCGGGTGAGGGCCCCGAAGTTCACGTCGGTGCCGAGGCCCATGCGGGTAGCGGCCACGGACTGGGCCGGGTCGCGGCCGTCCATCACCAACGGAATCCACTCGACCAGCTGGGCCGGGTCGGTGCTGAACTCCATGCCTTGGAATAGGGGCGAGTGCAGCAGTGCGGCGTGGCGCTTGCGCAGGAATTCCACGTTGTCGGCGCCCCACACGAAGCTCATGTGTGGAATGGCGTGGATGAAGGCGTCGGGGTCGGGCAGGGTGCCGTTCTCGACCAGTGAGGACCAGAACTGTTTGCTCAACTCGAATTGCTCGGCGATTTTGTCGGCTTTGGAGATGTCGATGGAGCCGTCGGGTCGCTCGGGGGTGTAGTTCAGCTCGCAGAAAGCGGAGTGGCCGGTGCCGGCGTTGTTCCAGGCGTCGGAGCTTTCGGCGGCTACTTCGTCGAGGCGCTCGATGATTTCAACGGTCAGGCCGGGGTGTAACTCTTTGAGCAGCGTACCTAGCGTGGCGCTCATGATGCCGGCTCCGATGAGTACGACGTCGGTGAGAGGCTTGGCAGGGGAGGGAGAAGCGGTTCCGGGTCCCATAACGGCAGAAAATCAGAAAGGAAAAAAACGATAACGGCCGCCCGTGGGCGCGGCGGCCAAGGGACTGATACGGACCCCAGCCGCCCGGGGCTGGCGCAAACGCAAAATTATGGTCTTAGTCTGCCCCGAACCCCGGTCCGCACTACCTTTCGTCCCCGTATGCTGACGACCTTCGACCCCGCCGACTTGCCGCTGCTGCCGCTGCCCACCGCGGCCAGCCCCGCCGACGCCACCGTCCCGCGCTTGCTCATCGTGTACACCGGCGGCACGGTGGGCATGGCCGTCAATGCCGCCGGCGAGCTAGCCCCCATGGAGCTGCGCCACCTCGACCGGCAGATGCCTGAACTGGCCCGCTTGTTCCTGCGCCTGGATCTGCTCAGCCTGCCCGAGCCCATCGACAGCAGTAATGTGGCCCCCGCTGACTGGCTGTTCCTGGCCCGGCTCATCGGCTGGCACTACGCCGATTTCGATGGTTTTGTGGTGCTGCACGGCACCGATACGATGGCCTATTCGGCCGCAGCCTTGAGTTACTTGCTCGAGCACCTGGGCAAGCCAGTGGTGTTCACGGGGGCCCAGGTGCCGGTCGGAGCCAGCCGCTCCGACGCACAGCGCAACCTTGTGACGGCCCTCGAAATCGCGGCCGCGCGCCACCCCTGCGCCAGCACCGTGCGGGTACCCGAAGTGGGCGTGTTTTTCAACGACGTGCTCATCCGCGGCACCCGCGCCAAGAAGGTGGAAAGCCAGCAGTTCGCAGCCTTCAAAAGTGAGAATTACCCGCCGCTGGCCCGCGCCGGCATCGGCCTGGAATTCAGCGACAAGAGCATCCGGCTGCTGCCCGCTGCGCGGCTGCGCGTGCATCAGCAACTCGAAACCGGGGTGGCCGTGCTGCGCCTGTTTCCGGGCATCACGGCGGCCGTGGTCGACGCCGTGCTGGGCGTGCCCGGCCTGCGCGGCTGCGTGCTCGAAACCTACGGCTCGGGCAACGCCCCCACGGCCGCTTGGTTCATGACCAGCCTGCGCGGGGCCCTGCAGCGCGGCGTGTGGCTGCTCAACGTGAG
>JANPOR010000504.1:0-6571 GCA_031428075.1 Hymenobacter sp.
CCCCTAGGGGGCCGCCTTCTTTACGCATTAAAAATTATAAACCGACTAGTGCTGGACGAGCAGGCGGGCGGTTTGCCGCTGGCCATCGGCTTGCAGGCTCACCAAGTAAACGCCGCTGGCCAAGTTGGCCACCGGCACGGCTAAGTTATGGGCCCCAGCGGCCTGGCGACCAGCAGGCACGGTGCCCACAGTGGCCCCCAGCAGGTTGGTGAGCGTGATGCTCACGGCCGCTGCGGTTGGCAGCTCATAATGCAGCGTGGCCACGCCAGCGGCAGGGCTGGGGTATGCCACAAGGCGGAAAACCACCGTGGCTTGCGGACGGGCAGCCAACACGGTGCCAGTGAGGGGATTCAATTGCTTAGACGTGTATACGGCGTACTCGCCAGGTTGCAGGGTAAGGGGCGCGTTCACATCGACCACCGTGCGGCTGGTGCCGGCGAGGTAGTTGTACCAGGTACCGGTGCGCTGGAAGGCCGGAATCATCGTTTTGGCCGTCACGTCGAAGTTACCCACCACGGTCACACTCAGGTTGGCGTCGGCGAGGTGAACGAGCTTGGTGGCCCCGGTCATCTGCTGGTCAAACGTCGTGGGGTTGGCAAATACCGGCTGGATCTTTTTGAGGGCAATCAGGCTGCGGTACACGTTGAAGAGGGCGCGGCGCTCGGGCACGTTTTCGTAGTCCCACTTGATGGGCTTGTCAGCCGTGCGGCAATCAGGCTTCACGCTACCGTCGGGGCAGAAGTTAATGGGGTAATCGTACCCCAACTCTCCAAACTGCCACACTATTTTAGGCCCCGGCACGGTAAAGAAAAACGCCGCTGCTTCGCCGTTGCGGGCCATTGACGTCGCAAAATCCTTGGTACTATAAGTGCTTGTACTATTGCCGTAGGTTTTGTTTTTGAAAGCGAGGCGCTCCTCGTCGTGGCTTTCCATGTACGTGACGAGGTTCGGGCTAGTGAAGCCCCGCTCTTTGTAATAGCCGCGCGTCAGGTCAGAATTGAGCACGTAGCCCATCGTGGCTTCGTTGTAGCTGCCATTCATGTTGCCCCACAGCATAAAGCCATAGTCAGATAGCGCTTTGGCTTCGCTGTCGATAGGAAAATGCTCTAAAATTGGGTACAGCGTGGGATCGGTGGTTACCAGCGTCTGGTAATAGTCCTTCCAAATATCGATGCGCGATTGGTCGTAGTCGGCGTAGGTGCCTTCCGTGGTGGCCTTGTTGGTGAAGCCACCGGCCAAGTCGAAGCGGTAGCCGTCAATGTGGTATTCTTGGAGCCAAAACGCCATTACCTGCTTGGTAAAATACCGGGTATAGGGGCTCTCGTGGTTCAGGTCGTTGTACACGCTATAAGGGTGCGGGGCCGCCACGTTAAACCACGGATTGTTGGCGGCGGGGCCGTTGCCGTTGGCGTAGAGTTGCACCATGGGGCTCTGGCCGGTAGAGTGGTTCAGCACCATGTCGAGCACCACGGCGATGCCGCGCCGGTGGCACTCGTCGATGAACTGTTTGAGGACCGTCTTCGTGCCGTAGTACTTATCGGGGGCAAAATAGAAGTCGGGGCTATAGCCCCAGTTGTCGTTGCCATCAAACTCGTTGATGGGCATCAGCTCAATGGCATTAACGCCAAGGCGCTGGAGGTAGCTCAGCGTGTCGCGCAGGGTCTGGTAGTTGTGGGCGGCCACGAAGTCGCGCACCAGCAGCTCGTAGGTCACCAGGTTGGTGCGGGCAGGGCGCTGGAAGCTGGTGGCCTGCCACGCGTAGGGCGCCTGGTTGCTTTGCAGCACCGACACGATGCCAGTGGTTTTGCCCGCAGGGTAGGCTTTCAGGTTGGGGTAGGTGGCGGCGGGGATGTACTGGTCATCGTTTGGGTCCAGAATTTTTTCGCTGTACGGATCGGCCACGCGCAGCTGCCCGTCCACCAGGTACTGGTAGGCGTACTCCGTACCTGGCGTCAGACCGTCGATGCGCACCCACCAACGGCCCTTGGCCGCCACCAAGCCGGTAGTGGTGCTCGTGTTCTCGACCGTCTGGCTCATGAAGCCGGCGGCGGTGGGCTGCCAGTTGTTAAAATCGCCCAGCACGTGCACAAACTGCTTGCCCGGCGCGCTCAAACTCAAAACGACCGATGTACCACCGTTTATATAGGTGATGCCGTCTTTCTTGGTCCCCGTCGGCAGCGGGGCCGTAACCACGGGCGGGCGGCTTTGCACGGTGATGTCGCTGGTTACCGTCGTGGTGCCGTCGGTGGCGGTGGCGCGGAGCACGTTGGCCCCGGATTGGGTGAGAGTCACCTGGGCCGTCAGGGTAGTAGTGCCGACCTGCTGGGCAATCGGCGCGCCGTTCAGCGAGAGCGAGAGCGTGGCCGCTGCGCTCGTGGTGATGGTAACGGCCGTGGGCGTGTTTTGCAGAAAGAAAAACGGCGGCGTGCCGGTCGGGTTGGTGAAGCGCAGATTGAACGCATCTTGGGCCACGTCGACGTAGATGTCGCCAGGGCCCCGGCCCGACTTGCTGCCGTCGGCGTTCTTGAAGAGCATCGCCAGCCGGTAGATTTTCTCCGTGGTCAGCACGCTGGGATAAAAGGTGCGCGGAGTGAAGGTGATGGTGTACAGGTTGGGGTTTGTGGCCGAGCGGGTCATCTTCGACGACGGGTCGCCGACGCTGAAGTCCGGGCTTTTTACGTGCGTCCAGGTGACGCCGGTGGTGCTTTCCGTCACCACCCCGGTATAGATGAACACGTCTCCCGTAAAGTCTTTCAGGCCAGCATCCCCCTTAGTCGCGTCGAAAATGAGGGTGACCGGGGCGGTGTCGCGGAACGGGCTGGGCTGGGTGGTTACCACTTGCCCCTGCCCCGCCAACGCAGCCAAAGTGAGCAGCAAGCTGCCAAATAGTCGAAATATTTTCATGAATGTCAGATTAGGAAAAGAAGGCAAATTATTTCTTACTGGTAATGATTGCACCGTGGGGTAAAGGTAGGCGAATCAATGCACCAGGACAACTTTTAGGGCTGTACATAGGCCGTTCTCAAGGTCGGCAACTCCGGCCAGCCGGAAGCCACCTTTGGATCATTTAGTGCGTCTTACTGGTAAGCAATGGTCCGCGCTGCAGGGCCCCGGCGGGCCGAGCGCAACCCAAGCGTACCCCAGCCGCCGTATTTTTGTTAGTTCAACCCTGGCAGTGCGTCAGCCGGCGCTTCCGCGCCCCGCCGCCCTACCTAATTCCGCCTCGCATCATGAACGTAGGAGATAGAGTCCGTTTGCTCACCGGCACCGAAGAAGGCATTGTAACCCGCCTGCTCGACAGCGAGCTGGTGGAAGTCGCTATTGACAATGATTTCACCATTCCCGTGCTACGCCGTGAAGTGGTGGTAGTAGCCGCAGAAGAAAGCAAAAACTTCAACCGTGCGGCCCCTACCTATGGCCCCGGCCAGCAGCCGGGCCGCAACACCAGCAAGAAAGACAAAAGCCAGCTGCCCAAGCCCGCCTCAGCCAATGCCGCTAAACCGCCTAGCCTGGCCGAGGCCCTGGCTGCCGTGGCCAGCAGCGGGCCGGCCGCGGCAAAGGCCCCCGGCGGGAAGGTACCGTCGGCGGGCGCGGCCCCGGCCGCCAAAGGCCTGTTCCTAGCCTTGGTCAACCAGTCGCCCGAACTGCTGGGTGTTACGCTCATCAACAACACCGAGGCCGAGGTGCTCTTCACCTACGGCGAGGAAACCGCCGCCCGCCCCTACCGCGCCCTGGCCGCCGACAAGCTGGGCCCCAAGGCCAGCACCAAGCCCCTGGCTTTTCTGCACTTGAAGGATTTTGAAACCTGGCCCGCTTCCGTGGTGCAGCTGCTGCCCCACCGCCTCAACGGCGACGCGGCCTACGAGCTGCTCACCAAGCGCCAGGCTTTTAAAGCCACAACTTTTTACACCAGCCGCCGCCCGGCCCCGGTCATCGGCACGGACGCTTACCTGTTCCAGCTCGACGAAAAAGCCGCCGCGGCCATTGCCCCCGAAAAGCTGGCCCAAGAGGCCCCGGCGGTCCCGGAACCGGTGAAAGAGCCGGCCGGCATCGACGCGGCGGCCCTGCGCGCCCAACTCACCGGCGATGCGCCCGCCAAGCCCGCCGCCGTGGTAGCAGCCGCGGCGCCCGCCAAGCCCGCCGGCCCCGTGGTGGCCCCTTCCCACGAGTTCGACCTGCACCTGGAAGCCCTGCGTCCCGATAACAAGGAAGAGCTGAGCAATACCGCCATCCTCCGCATCCAACTCGACACGTTCGAGGACGCGCTGAGCCGAGCCCTGGCCACCAACATGCACGAAATCGTCTTCATCCACGGCATGGGTAACGGCACGCTGCGCAAGGAAATCCACCGCCAGCTCAGCCGCAACAAGGACATCAAGTTCTTCGAGGACGCCCGCAAGGAAAAGTTCGGCTACGGCGCCACGCTGGTGCGATTAAAATAGCCACCACCTACCTTTTCGAGCGCAGCGGGAATCTGGGCATACCCAAACTGGATTCCCCGCTGCGCTCGGAACGACAATCTCCTGCCAGACGCTTGGCTGCCCTTACCTTTGCCCGCAAGCAATGCGCCACTCCACCGCGGCGGGGCAACCCGGCGAGGAAAGTCCGGGCAACATAGGGCACCTTGCTTCCTAACGGGAAGGACCGGCCAATCGGGCCGGGACAGCCAGTGCCACAGAAAATAACCGCCCACGCAAGTGGGTAAGGGTGAAAAGGTGCGGTAAGAGCGCACCAGCGGGCGGGTAACCGACCCGGCTGGGTAAACCTCAGGGGTTGAAAGACCAACTAAGCGGACACGCCAGCCAGCGAGAACTGGTTGGCAACGGGCGGCTCGTCCGGGTCCGCGGGTAGGTCGATGGAGCCTTTCCGCGAGGACTGGCCTAGATAAATGGTGGAGGCGGGGCCCCCGGGCCCCGAACAGAACCCGGCTTACCGGCGCATTGCCTAGTTTTGGCGGCCGCTTCTGCTTCGGCAGGAGCGGCCGTTTTTTTCGTCAGCATGATATTTCCCACCCAATTCTATCCATGCCCCGCATCCTCATCATCGACGACGAAAAAGCCATCCGCACCACGCTGAAGGAGATTCTGGAATTTGAGCGCTACACCGTGGACCAGGCCGAAGACGGCCCGGCCGGGCTTGACCTGCTTATTCAGCACAAGTACGACGTGGTGCTCTGCGACATTAAGATGCCCAAGATGGACGGGCTTGAAGTGCTGAGCCGCGCCCAAGGCATTGCGCCCGACACGGCGTTTATCATGGTATCGGCCCACGGCAACATCGAAACCGCTGTGGAAGCCACCAAAAAGGGAGCCTACGACTTCCTGTCCAAGCCCCCCGACCTCAACCGCCTGCTCGTAACGGTGCGCAATGCCCTCGACCGCACCAAGCTCGTGAGCGAAACCAAGACCTTGAAAAAGAAGCTCTCCGTGGCGAAAGGCTCGGCGATGGTGGGCACCTCGGCGGCGCTGGGGGCCGTGCGCAAGGCCATCGAGAAGGTGGCCCCCACCGACGCCCGCGTGCTTATCACGGGCCCCAACGGCGCGGGCAAGGAGATGGTGGCCCGCCAGCTGCACGAGCTGAGCCCCCGCGCTCAGGGCCCGATGGTAGAAGTAAACTGCGCCGCCATACCGTCGGAGCTAATTGAGAGCGAGCTATTTGGCCACGAGAAGGGCTCATTCACGTCGGCCATCAAACAGCGCATCGGCAAGTTCGAGCAGGCCGATGGCGGCACGTTGTTTCTGGACGAAATCGGCGACATGAGCCTTTCGGCCCAGGCCAAGGTGCTGCGGGCCTTGCAGGAAAGCAAAATCACCCGCGTGGGCGGCGAAAAAGAGATTTCAGTGAATGTGCGCGTGGTGGCCGCCACCAACAAAAACCTGTTGCAGGAAATTGCCGACCGCAATTTCCGCGAAGACCTTTACCACCGCTTGTCGGTAATTTTAATTCAAGTACCGGCCCTGAACGACCGCCGCGAAGACATCCCCGAACTCATCCAGAAATTTCTCGCCGACATCGCTGCTGACTACGGTAACAAGGCCAAGAAAATCGACGTTGGGGCCCTAAAATACCTGCAAGGCCTAGACTGGCGCGGCAACATCCGCGAGTTGCGCAACGTGGTGGAACGGCTGGTAATCATGAGCGACGACACTATTTCGGAGGCCGACGCGAAAGCTTTTGCCGGGAAATAGCGCGGCACCTGTTCGTACCAGAAAACACAATGCAAAGAGCCCCGCCGCCCCGCGCCGGGGCTTTTTCGTACCTTTAACTCTCCGTTTCCCACCCAGATTTTTTGCCCATGCACCCCGCTCCTGTCGCGGCCTACAAGCCCAAAAACCACGTCCGCATCGTGACGGCCGCCGCCCTGTTCGACGGCCACGACGCGGCAATCAACATCATGCGCCGCATCATCCAGAGCAGCGGCGCGGAAGTTATTCACCTCGGCCACAACCGCTCGGTGCAGGAAATCGTGGATTGCGCCATTCAGGAGGATGCCCAGGCCATTGCCATCACCAGCTACCAGGGCGGGCACAACGAGTACTTCAAGTACATGTTTGACCTGCTGAAGGAGCGC
>JANPOR010000505.1:0-7969 GCA_031428075.1 Hymenobacter sp.
CCTACTACAACCAGCGCCGGCCGCACCAAAGCCTCGGGGGCCAAACGCCCGCCCAGGTCTACCGAACCAACCCAACATTCAAGCATCAACCTGTTTCTTAACACGCCCCGCTAAACTGTCCAGTTTTTGGGGAGTAGTACACTAAGTAGAAGGCGGCCAGAGCCAGGACTTTTACGGTTTGCAGGCAGGTGCGATAATAGAAGTAATCGGGGCGCTTGGCTAAGCGGTGCACCGCCACGCCGGCCCCGGTGGCGGTCAGCATCAGCAGAAACGGGAGCATGGCCCGCCCCAGGGCAAGCGGCAGCGCTAGGTTGGCGAGTACCAATAGGCCGGCCGCAAAGCCAGCTGCTGCCGCACCCCGGTCGGCGTAGCGCACGGTGGCGACGGCCAGCAGGGCCGCCCTGTAGAACAGTAGCGGCCGCAGCCGCGGGTCGGCTATGCTATAGAAATCGGATTCGCCGAAAACGCCGTACAGCACGTCGGCTCTCAACACGAGTAGGGCACCCGGGCTGCGTACAGCAAAACGTTGTCGTAGCCGGCGTGGTAGGGTCGAGAACTTTTAATGGTTGACTCCAGAACCGTTAGGTTACCGGCTGCACACAAGTAGGCAAACGATTCCCGTGGCGGTATGGCAGCCCGGGGATTTAGACAAATCATTAAATATTAACATTATGAATTCCGTAGCTGTGGCGTAGCCAACGACGGCGAACACGAACAATACTACGCGCAGCAGCAAGGCCGACCGGTAAAAATCGAGTGGATACGCTATCTCGATGGCGGTCTGCTGGGCAATCTGTAAATAGGCGCTGCCGGTGCCACCGTGCAGCGGCGGCCCGCATTACCTCGTGCAGGGCCCAGGCGGTGGGACAAGCTTTAAGGCTCATGACTTGGGCGAAATGTTAAGGGCGCGTTTCACGTTGATGAGCAGTAACACCAAGCTGATGGCACTAAGGGGGAAATACAGCGTGCCTAGTATCAGGCCAAGTTCCGAGTCCAGCGCTTCGAACAGCAAGTACGTGACCCCAATGTAGCCGAACACCGCACCCATCAGCAGAAATAAGTAGGTCTGGCTGCGGCGGGCGTACCAAACCAGGCCGGCGCACGTGGCTAGCAACAGCGGCAGCGCCACCCAACGCGCCACTCTGGTTTTAGTCGGGCCCGGGCATAGTGCTGCTGTGAGGGCCACCAGGGCCAGGTTGCCACCTAGCGACAGGTAGGCAAAAGCGAATTACCGCTTGCGGTCTGTCAGGTCCGACCACCCCCCCTCCCCCAGGGCCCCCAGGTCCAGTACCGCGGCTGGTCCGCTGAGGGCCGCGTAGTCGTTGTGGACGTAGGCCGTCAGCGGGGCCGCGCTCACGCCCACCCATGCGGCAAGCGTTGTGATGACCATCGACAGCACGCCCCGGTGGCCGAACCCGTAAGCCACATCAGGAAACAGTGCCGCGGGCAGCGCTGCCGCCAGTCCGCAGCGGGTGCCAAACAATTGATATTATGCCTGCAAATAGTCCTCCAGTACCAGCAGTAGGCAGCCGAGCAGCAGCAGGTACTCGGGTAGCAGGCCCGGTGGGGGCCACTCCCCACGTAAAAGCCGGTCAGTACCGGGCCGCGTAGGCCAAGCTGGCGGCCACTAGGACGGCGATGCCCGCCACCACTACGCCGTGCCCGGCATATTCAAGGTTTTGGTAGATGAGCACTCTTAGGCCCCCGCTGAGCAGCGTGACGCCGAGGTAAAACAGGGCCCGCAGTTCATGGTGCAGCGAGAACGGGCGCTAGCACTCATAGTTGGTTAGGGCGGCGGCCTGGTCAGGTTGCAGCAGGTTCCGGATCTGCAAATCGGTCAGCAGGCGCTCGGTTGGAGTGAGGGTCATGAGTAGAGGAAAGAGTCGAAACGGGCAACCCAGTGGGCGCCCGCCGGCCAACAATATGGAAATATAATTGGGTATGAATCAGCTAAAGGCAACATTTAGTCTAATTTTACAAAATACTTTGTAACACTAAGTATGACACTGTTCTTTTGCGTTCTGCATCTGCCAACCGTTTACCACCAGTGATTTACGCGCGTCAAGCTGATCCTGCCCGCCCTCACCGAAGCCACCAACCCATACTGGCGGCCCATCAAGTACTTGTTATTTCTGCCATTGGGGCTAGCCACGCGTAGCTTAAACACTAACCCAAGCATTTCGCCTACCCCGGGGGCCGGAAAAAATTCGGGCTGCTGTGGAATTTTGTCATCAAAACTCAATACCTCAACACTACGGGGCCCCTACTGGACGCCATCTTAAAGTAAAGTAACGGCCCGCAAAACGCCCGGTTTGGCGCCTACTTCAGCCGCTGCCGACTTTATCCCGCTGTTGGTGCTGCCTTAGCAGCGCTCGATCTGGCCCAACCCCTAGCGGCTAGTTTGCGTTTTGGTGCGTTGAAGGCCGTACCATCTTGTCCTGAACCTGCTACTGTGGCCGAAATTCCAATTCAACGCAAAAAGAAACCACTGAGCCCGTGGCTGCTGGTAGCTCTGGCTGCCCTAGCCATCACGCTGGGTGTGTACTGGTACCTACGCCCCGCGCCGGCCGACGAGCCCGCGCCGCCAGCCACCGAAGCCCCGGTCCTGGCCGCCCCCGCTGACTCGCTGGGAGTCGACACAACTGTCTTTAGGCGGAATGCTGCTGCACGCGACTCAGCTGTGGCGCCTGATTCCAGCACTACCCGGGGCCGCCTGCTACTGCTGGTGCCGCAGCTCTCGGCGCTGGCCGATCGTTCTGATCTGCGTGACGACCCTACTGTGCGCGAGCAGCGCGACAATCTTACCAGCGCCACCGCTCGCTTGGCCGACGGCGACGCCCGGGCCAGCCTGCGCCCCGGTTTGATAGCCACTGTTAATTTGGTCCGCGCAATTCAGCAGAAAGCATATCCTGCGCTGGACGAGCCGGCCGTCCGCCTGGTGCAACAAGCCGGCCAGCTGTCTGGCCGCGATGGCACCCCCGCCGAGCAGCAGCAAAACCGTCAGTTTTTGCGTGCCGCTGCCGCGCTACTCCAAGCCGAAAACGTCCCACCTGTTGCCTGATTCGCCTTATGAAACCCGATATGCACCTGCGCCGCCTGCGCGACTTGCCCGATTTTGAGGTGGCCGACGACCACCCCGACGTGCGCGGCTGGGCCGTACGTGGCGCTACCGGCACGGCCCTGGGCACGGTGCAAGAACTGCTCGTGGATGTGGCCGCCCAACAGGTGCGCTACCTCGACGCCCAGTTGACAGTACCGGAACCCAAGCGCGTATTGCTGCCCCTCCGCCTAGCTGCACTCGACCCAGAAACGAGCAGCATATTCGTGCCCGCGCTGACCGGCGCGGCCGTGGCCGCCTACCCGGCCTACGCCGAAGAATTGCTGACTCCCGCTTACACCGAAGCCCTCCTCCAGGCCCTAGGGGAGGCCCCATGACTTAGCTCGGGGCCCATTTATGAACAAAAAAAGGCCGCTCCCATTCTGGGGCGGCCTTTTTTATTCTAGCAAAGCCAGAATTATTTCTTCACTTCGGTCGTGGTAGTCGTAGTGGTGCCGGCGGCTGGGGCCGTCATCTTGCTGGCGTTGCTCTTCATGGCGTCGGCAGTACTTTCACCGGCTTTTTTAACCGAATCAGCTTTGGCGTCCAGACCGGCAGCTTTGGCATCGGCCGAGGCTTCTACGGCATCGCCTTCTTTCTTAACGGCTTCTTCCTTCTTACTTCCGCAGGAAGTGAACGAAAGCGAAGCAGCGGCCAGGGCAAGGAACAGAACGTTTTTCATGAGAAAGAGTGATTAAAAGGGTTGAGTCTTCAGTTTGATACCAAACCCCTGGCCTAGGCCACCGGCTTGGTTTGGCGGTTTATACTCCGTTGCTGAAAAGGTAACCTTTCCCGCAAAAATTATTTCTTGCGGAACACAATGCCAATCGGTACGCCCTTGAAATCGAAATGCTCACGCATCCGGTTCTCTAAGTAGCGGGCGTAGCTGTCCTGCACGTACTGCGGCAGGTTGCAGAAGAACGCAAACACCGGGTTGTGCGTGGGCAACTGCGTCACGTACTTGATGCGCACCAGCTTACCCTTTAGGGCGGGCGGTGGATAGCGCTCAATCTCTTTCAGCATCACGTCGTTGAGCTGGGAAGTTGGGACCTTACGGCGTTTATTTTCGAACACCTGCACAGCCGTTTCGATGGCCTTGTACACACGCTGTTTGGTAAGCACCGAGATGAATACGATGGGCGGGTAGGCAATCGGAGCCAGCTTGGCATAGATTTTCTCCTCGAATTCCTTGGTGGTGTTAGTTTCCTTGTTTTCCACCAAGTCCCATTTGTTCACCAGAATCACCACGCCCTTGCGGTTCTTGTCGGCCAAGCTGATGATGTTGACGTCCTGCGACTCAATGCCGCGGGTGGCATCGATGAGCACCACGCACACGTCGCACTCTTCCAGGGCCCTGAGGCTCCGCATGTTGGCGTAGAACTCAATGTCCTCGCTCACCTTAGCTTTGCGGCGCAGGCCGGCCGTATCCACGAGGATGAAATCGTGGCCGAACACGTTGTAGCGGGTCGAAATGGCGTCGCGCGTAGTGCCGGCAATGTCGGTCACGATGCTGCGGTCTGTGCCTAGCAGCAGGTTTACGAAGCTCGATTTGCCCACGTTGGGGCGGCCGACCACCGCAATTTTCGGCACGCCCGAATCCGGCTCTTCAATGCCGGCTTCTGGGAAGTGGCTCACTACCTCGTCGAGCAACTCGCCGGTGCCGTGGCCGTTGGCACTGCTGATGGCGAAGATTTCGCCGTCGCCCATGCCCAACGAATAAAATTCGCCGCTGGCGTGGGCCCTGGCGTTGGTGTCGGCCTTGTTAGCTACTAGGTAAATGGGCTTCTTCTTGAGGTAAGGCCGTAGCACCTGGGCAAATTCTTCGTCAAGCCCGTGCACGCCGTCCTCCGCGTCCACCATGAACAGCACCACGTCGGCCTCGTCGATGGCCAGCTTCACCTGCTTGCGGATTTCGCCCTCAAAAATGTCCTCCGAGCCGTGCACATAGCCGCCGGTGTCAATCACGACGAAGTTCTTGCCGATCCAGTCACCGTGGCCGTAGTGGCGGTCGCGCGTCACGCCGCTCTCGTTGTCCATGATGGCCTTGCGCTGGCCCACGAGGCGATTAAATAGAGTGGATTTGCCCACGTTGGGCCGCCCCACGATGGCGATGGTATTACTCATAAAAATTGGGGCCCCCAGCCGCCGACCCGACCTAGATTCGGCAGTGCCCGGGGTTGTTTAATTGAAAAATAGTCGGGATGACAGTTTACTGGTACCCGAACCGGCTCAAGGCCTTGGGATCGGTGCGCCAGTTCTCGTTCACTTTCACGTGTAACTCCAGGAAGACTTTTTTGGCGAAAAACTTCTCCATGTCTTCGCGGGCCCAAGTACCCACCTTCTTCAGGGCCTCGCCGCCCTTGCCGATGACGATGCCCTTTTGGCTGCTGCGTTCCACGTAAATAACGCCGCGGATGTGAATGATGGTTTCTTCTTCCTTAAACTCTTCAACGGTAACTTCGCAGCTGTAGGGAATCTCTTTTTTGTAGAGCTTGAATATTTTCTCGCGCACCATTTCGGCCGCGAAAAAGCGCTCCGGCTTATCGGTCAGCTCGTCCTTGGGGTAATACTCTGGGTGAACAGGCAGTTTTTCCAGCACTGATTCCAGCACCCGCTCGGTGCCGAAGGCGTTCAGGGCCGAGATGGGTAACACCTCGGTGGCATTGGGTAATTGCTCTTTCCAGTAAGCGAGCTTGGCTTCTACTTCGGCTTGGTCGGCCCGGTCTATTTTGTTGACCAGCAGAATGATGGGAGTATCTACCATCTTACGTAAGCGCTCCACCACGGGCTCTTCGTCGTACTTCTCGTAGATATCGGTGACGAACAGCACCACGTCGGCGTCTTCCAGCGATGAGTACACAAACGACATCATGGCGTTGTGCAGCTCGTATTTTGGCTGGATGATGCCCGGTGTATCAGAATAAACTAACTGAAAATCGGCCCCGTTGAGGATGCCGAGGATGCGGTGGCGGGTAGTTTGGGCTTTGCTTGTGACGATGCTCAGCCGCTCGCCCACCAGCGCGTTCATCAGCGTAGACTTGCCCACGTTGGGCTTACCGATGATGCTCACAAAGCCGGCGCGGTGGGGCTTAAGTTCGGGGTTCACGATGGATGGTTTTGATAATCAAGGCCGCAAAGGTACGGTTTTTAAGGGGCAAAAGCTATCTTGGCCCCGGATGACCCAATAAGCGAGGACCCCAGCGGCGCGCCAGATTCTTAATTTTTAGCTGGTTCGATTTGCGAAAATTGTCGACAACTCGGTCCGGCCGGCCTCTTCCCAAACTATGCTGGGGGCCATCGGTTTGGTAGGCTCACGCTTTCCGTTCCATGACCGTTTTTGCTTTTTCTGGCAGTCCCCGGTCCGGCTCTATCGTCGGCCGCTTGTTGCAGGCCGCCGGTGCAACGGCCCCGGCCCGGTTTTTCTCTTATGAAGGCCTGCTGGAGCTGCCGCTTTTCAGCCCCGACTTGGACGGCCCCGGGGCCGTGCCGCCACCGCTGGTGTCCGCCCTGCGGCGGCAGCTGCAAACGGCCAATGCCGTGCTCATCGCCACGCCTGAATGTATCTATGGGATGCCCGGTAGCCTGAAAAATGCATTAGGTTGGCTGGTGTCAGCCAGCAGTTTCTGTGGCGGACCTACCGGTGTACTCAGCGCCTCGCCCTCGGAGCTGGGCGGTGAAAAAGCTCGCGCCAGCCTGCTCTTGACACTCGTAGCGTTTGGCGCGGCCGTGGCGGCGTTGGTGGCAGCCGTGCCCGCGGCTTAATGTGATGATATGATTTACTACTTTAGACCTTTGCTTTAACAATGACTCCCCACACTACTTCCGCCCGCCGCATCGGCGTCTTACTTGTCAACCTCGGTACACCCGACTCGCCTCAAACCGGCGACGTGCGCCGATACCTCAACGAGTTCCTCACCGACGTGCGGGTAATTGACAACCTGCCGGCTCTTGTGCATTATCCGTTGTTCCAAGGCATCGTGGTACCGCTGAGGGCCCCCAAGTCGGCCAAAATATACCAGCAACTCTGGACTGAGCGCGGCTCGCCATTGCTCTTCCACGGCCTCGACCTGCAGCAGAAAGTGCAGGCTCAATTGGGCCCTGAGTACGTGGTGGCCTTTGGCATGCGCTACCAGAAACCGAGCATAGCCAAGGCCTTGGACGAGTTGCGCGAGGCGGCCGTGGACCGCATCATCGTGTTGCCGTTGTTCCCGCAGTACGCGGCGGCCAGCACTGGCTCGGTGCAGGAAAAAGTAATGGAAATTGTAGGCAAGTGGTGGATTGTGCCCAGCATCAGCTTCATCAGCGCCTTTTCGGACGATCCCGGTTTCATCGGCACCATCGTGGCCCTGGGTCAGCGCGAGATGGCCAAACACCACTACGACCACATCGTGTTCAGCTACCACGGCATCCCGGAGCGCCACATCACCAAGGGCAGCTACCACAATTATTGCCAGTTTGGGAGTTGCTGCGACACCCTCAACGAGAAGAACCGCTACTGTTACCGGGCCCAATGCTTCGACACGTCGCGCCGCGTGGCCGCCGGTTTGGGGCTCGCGCCCGACCAGTACACGGTTTCCTTCCAAAGCCGCCTCGGCCGCGACCCATGGTTGAAGCCCTACACCGACATCGCGCTGAAGGATTTTTCTGCCAAGGGCATCAAGAATGTGCTGGCTTTCAGTCCCGCTTTCGTGGCCGACTGCTTGGAAACGACCATTGAAGTGGGCGACGAATTCAAGGAACTGTTCGAAGAGGCCGGTGGTGAGCATTGGCAACTGGTGCCTTCGCTTAATTCGGAGCCGCAGTGGGTCGACGCGGTGGAAGCCATGATTCGGCGGAACTGAGGGAGGGTAAAAAGCAGCGTGGACTTGGTAG
>JANPOR010000506.1:0-9463 GCA_031428075.1 Hymenobacter sp.
CTGGTTTGGCACCGTGTAAGTATTGGTGCTGTTGCCGTTCAGGCAGAACACGTTGTTGCCGGCAATGGTAGGGGTAACTGGAAAAGGAATGCACTCTGGATTGGCCTGGCAAGCCACAGGATTGATATTGCCATTAAATGGCCGTTGCATCTCGTTGTATATCCACTCGCTGTTGCGGGCCGTGAAAGTTAAATGGTTTAGATTGTATTCCGTGGGGCTATTAGTCGGGTTAGCTTGGGCCACGTAGCGCGCCACGCGCGGCTGGCTGGGGTTGTCGGTTACGTTGTTCACGTACTTAGAAAAAGCGGTAGCAGGGGACACGGCAGGCACATCCAAGGCGCTGTAGCTAGGCACGAAGCAGATAGGGCCGTTGTAGAGGGTGGTGCGCAGGAAGGCCCCCACGATGCCCGTCTGGTTGGCGCAGTCACCTGATTCGGCGCTCAGGTTGGTGGTGCCGCCCGGCAGGGTCTCGTAGGGTAGGGTGTTGGGCGGCGAGGGAGCGCTTTCGTTCAGCAGGTTGAAGCGAATTGGGATACTGATGCTGAAAAAGCCAACGCCGATGCCCAGCCGGTATTCGATGTACACTCGCATCCGGCTGACGGTGGTTTGCTGCCCGTAGGCCGGAAGGCCATAGGCCGCGCCCCGGACCCCGAGGGAGAAATTGCCTAGGTAAGGTAAGGGGTTTAGAAAGGAGATGAGCCGGCTCAGCCCCGAGGTGTAGGTGTCGGCGGTCGAGAGCGCCACGCTGAGCGGGGCCCCCGAGCCGCGCCCGCATTGCGAGCCGTCACTGGTGGCCACGATTTCGTAGGTGGGCTGTGGCTTGCCGGCGTTGACGGCGCGCGTGAAGTCCACCATGTCGCCGTACACACCGTCGATGAACGTGTTGGCGCGGATGTCGCCCCGGCCATTAAAGGCGCTGAGGATGGCCAACTGCTGGGTAGCTGGCTGATTAAGTACGTTCACGGCGTCTGCGAGCCGGTCGTCGAAATCGGCGATGGTGGGCTGGCCCAAGAAGCTGGACGAAAAGGGATTGAACGAAACAATATTCAGCGGTACGTCGGTTGAGCGCGCGAGCGACTGCAAGCCCACCGGGTTGTAGGCCCCGCGCTGGGGGCTGTCGTGCAGGATGAACAGGCGCGTGTCGGGCGGCCCGAAGAGGCTGGTGTTCTTGGTCATCTCGGCCAGCGCGTAGCGGCCAATTAGCCCGCCCATGCTCATGCCCATCACTACGTTTTGGTAAGTGGTCAGGCCGTAAGTCACCTGCGAAATGTTTTTTTGCACATTCATCTCTTGGATCACCCGCTCCACCACCTTCGCGTTGCGGGTAATGTCGTCGGTGTTCTGCTCAAAGTCAATGTAAACGAGATCGTAGCCGGCCGCTTCCAAGGCGTCGTTGAAGTTGCTGGTACTAGGAAAAGCAAAATCAACGTTAATCCTTTGTAGTAAAAGCTCAACCGTATTATTAGCATTATTGCAATTAACAAGGCTTGGGGCAGCTTTTGCGATGTTGTATTGCTCCACCACGATAAAAGGTTTCACTACATGTGCTCCATGGCCGCGGCCGTAACGCACCGATACGTTGGCTCCGTACGGAGCTCCCACGGGCCGGAGGTATGTGTTATAGCCAATGCTATTGTCGTAGCGATTCGCCGTCGCCATGGCCAGCACGTTAAAATCGAACCAGCTTTCGTAGCTCGCGCCGGAAGCATAGCCGAAGCGCACCTTTACGCGCTTCAGCCCAACCGAGGGGTAGCTGGTGCCGATGGCCCGGCCCCACGCCACGGCCTGGTAGCCGCTCCCCGTACCGAAATCCAAAAAGAGGGCCGTGGGTAGCTCGCCGGTGCCGGTAAGGTAGAGGTTGCGCCGGAACAGGAAGGAGACGGCGTTGGTGGGCGAGTAGGCCAGGTTGGGCGCGGCCGCGAACAGGATGTTGGTCTGGTAGGGGCTTTGCGTGCGCCCTGCCACGTCGAACAGCTGTTCGCCCGAGGCCCGTAGCAGGTTGTTTTGCAGCGCGTCGGGGCGGATGCTGGCGTAAGACAGGTACTACACGGCCACCGGGATGACGCCGCTGCCCGCCGCGGCGGCCGCGCCTTTGAGCCGGGCATTGAAGGCGGGCAGGGTGGGCAGCGTGTCGGAGCCGTAGACGCGGCAGGAGCGCAGCTGGGCTCGCAGGTAGCGCAGCACGTTCATGTCGGTGCGGTTGGAGTCGCCGAGCACGCCGTTGAAGAAGCGCGGCTCGACGAAGCGCACGCCGGCCTCGTAGAGGTAGCCGGTGGGCACCTGGCTTTTGTCGACGTTGGCGAAGACGCTGGCCAGCTTCTGGCTCAGCGAGTCGGGGCCGGTCGGCACGGCCTGGGGCACGAGCCCCCGAAACTGGGCGGCGGCCGGCCGGAGCCCAACCGCGCACGCCATGATCAAAAAGAGAAAAAAGTGTTTCATCATGGAAAGGGAAAAGGTGAAAGGAAAAAGGTGGTTAGAGCTGGCGGTCGAAGCGCCCGTTGGTGACGCGCACCGAGTCGCAGCCCGGTTTGTAGAGCGTGAAGGCGAACGTGCCGGCGACGATGCCCGCCTGCCGGTCCAAGCGCGTGATGGTCAGCGTGCCCCGGCGATAAGTGGTCGCGCTGTCCCGGCTGCTCCAATAGCAATTAGATTTTTCGTCATTTACACTAGCTCTGGTGTATTGGGGACTGCGAAAAGAGTAAGAACCGACTCCATTAACTTGGTTGGCAAATAGAACTATGCTTTGAAACTCGTTTGCAGCTTTTCCATAAATGCGATAAGCGTGTATATCCAAAACAACCCCGGTTGGGGTGTGGTCATAATCAACGGTGTAATTGGAAGTGCCGTCGTTGCCTTGGGGCGTCCAGGGTTGCCCGTTGAGCAGGCAGCCGAAGGTGTTGGCCCCGGTCTGGGTGGCGGCCGGCAGCTGGGACGCCGGGTCGGGGTCGGTCTTTTGGCACTGGCTCAGGCCCGGCAGGGCGGCCAGCAGCAGGGCGGCGGTTCGGTACTTCAGGTTCATGGGTGGCGGGGGTTGGGGAAGAAGAGGTGCCCGAGCAATCGGGCAGCGGCCTGTGGGGCACGCCGGGGTAAATGTATCCCGGGGGCCGTTGCCCAGGCAACTCAAAATGTCGGTTAATCAGACTTTGAAAACCTGCATTAAACACAATTCGCAGCGGGGAAAACAGCGTTCTGAAAGCCCTGGGCCACAAGCGTTGCCGTTCGGCGCGGACTTCTTGAAGTCCGTTAAATACTTGGTCCGGCCAGCGGCCTTACGCGGCCTGAAACTGGTAAAATCTATGCCAATCGGTTGATTAGTAATCGGTAAAATCTGGTTCGCTGCGTCGCGTCGCGGGGCGTTCAAATCGCCGGGAAGCCCGACGCGGGCGGGCGACAATAAATAACGAGCGGGGCAAGGCGGGTAAAAGCAGCAGGGCGTGGCGGTGCGGGAAATGCCCCGCCCGGCGGGCGGCGGGTATCGGCCTAGACCGTAGGGGCACGCAAATAGTAACGGGTGTCACCCCTTTTCAAGGACAGACTACACCCAAGTGTGACGAGTACATTTTAACTATCAATTATAAAATTCTTCTGATAAAAGGAATTTTAAAGCCGCCAGTATACTCAACCGTTGTTTCTGTTCCAGCAAGCCGACGATAATTCACCAATTTGTGACATTGGCCGGCCCGGCCACTCAGCGGTTTATTCAATTAGGAACTACTGGCCGTGGGGCCCGACGGTGTTGGCTAGGAACGGGTTGCGCGGCAACACGAACGCGGCTAAAGTTGGCGGTCGAAGCGCCCGTTGGTGACGCGCACCGAGTCGCAGCCCGGTTTGTAGAGGGTGAAGGCGAACGTGCCGGCGATGATGCCCGCCTGCCGGTCCAGGCGCGTGATGGTCAAGGTGCCCCGCCGATAAGTTGTTGTGCTGTCCCGGCTGCTCCAAATACAAGTGGTCTTTTTATCGTTGTATCGGGCGATGGTGGTTTGATTATTTTGAAAAGAAACTGTACCTGGACCCTTGATCTGCTTGGCCCAAAGAGCAAGACTTTGAAAGTCGCTGGACCCTTGACCATAAATCCGGTAGGTACCGATTTCCAATAATCCGCCGTCGGGGTACATGTCGTATGAGACGGTGTAGTTGGAGGAGCCGTCGTTGCCCTGGGGCGTCCAGGGCTGGCCGTTGACGAGGCAGCCGAAAGTGTTGGCCCCGGTCTGGGTGGCGGCCGGCAGTTGGGCCGCCGGGTCGGGGTCGGTCTTTTGGCAGCCCAGCAATAGGGCCAGGGGCCAGGCAAACGGTAGGAAACGCTTCATAAATAGACGGAAAGAGGATTAATGGAAGAAAGGAAGTTGTTAAAGCACCTGACAATTAAAATTCAAATTGTTCTATGTCAAACGTATGACGCCGCTTTTACTCGTACAAATCAAAAGTTGCAAGTAAAGGATATTAGTAACGGTGTTTTTGGGGCGGTTTCAACAATGAATAATGCCCTGTAGCTATAAAAAACGCCTAAATGATTCGCAAAAAATCAGACATTTAGGCTTGAATTAAGGGTGGCTTTGGTAATGCGCTGCGCGGCGTTTTCGTGGTGGGGTGAATAGGCATTGGGACGGCACGGTGGCCACATTTTATGGCGCTTCCTCGTCCCAGAGTCTGCTGCCGGGCGCGGTGTGGCACGGTAGGCCGCCATCCGCGCCATCCGCTACCTTTGGGCCTGCATTAATCCCAGCCCGGTATGAGTTCGTTGCTTGCGAGTATTTTCTGGAATGTTGACCCCACCATCTTCACGGCGGGGCCGTGGCACGTGTTTGGGCTGGAAATCGGGCCGCTCACGCCGCGCTGGTACGGGCTGCTGTTCATGGCGCCGTTCGTGCTGGGCACCTTCGTGCTGAGCCACATCTACAAGTCGGAAAAAACCTCCCCGCAGTGGGTCGATGTCATCACCGTGTACATGCTGGTGGGCACCATCGTGGGGGCCCGGCTGGGGCACGTGCTGTTCTACGAGCCGTCGATTCTGACCAAGCCGGATATATTCGAAACGTTCCGCATCTGGCACGGCGGGCTGGCCAGCCACGGGGCCACTATTGGCATCTTGCTGGCGGTGTGGTTGTTTGCGCGCAACAACAAGTTTGACTACCTCTGGACGCTCGACCGCATCGTAATTGTGGTGGCCCTGGGCGGGGCCTGCATCCGAATGGGCAATTTGATGAACTCGGAAATCGTGGGTAAGCCCACCGACGCGCCGTGGGCCTTCACCTTCCCGCGCGACGTGGAGCACCTCGTGCCCGCCACCCACCCGCTGCCGGCCGGGGCCGTGCAGGTGGCGGCGCAGCCCGTAACACTGCTCGACGGAACCACCAGCTACCGCTTGCTGCCCGCCGGCACGCCCGTGGCCCCCGACGCGCCGATGGCCGTGCCGCGCCACCCCACCCAGATTTACGAGTCGCTGTTTTGCGTGTTTCTGTTCGCCCTGACCTACGGCCTCTGGAACCGCACCAAGGCGCGCACCCCGCGCGGGCTGCTGTTTGGGTGGTTCGTGGTGCTGCTGTTCACCTTCCGCATCTTGGTCGAGTACTTGAAAGAGAACCAGGTATCGTTCGAAAACGGCCACGTGCTGAACCAAGGCCAGCTGCTCAGCATCCCGCTGATTCTAGTGGGCATCTGGGTGCTGCTGCGGGCCGGCAAAGACCCCAAGAACCCTTACGGCTACGCCCCCCGCGACCTGGATGCGCCGGCCGCCGCAACGGGCCCCGTGCCGGCGGTGGGTCGTAAGTAGCGCGAACTTTAGCTGCGCTGACCTTCGGTCGTAGTTCGCGCTTTTGTCATTACGATTACCGGCCGGACGAAGCGAGAAACGTGGACCCGCCAAGTCCGCGCAACTAAAACGGTAGCTTGAATTCGTAGAAGCTGCCTTGCTCGGTGGTGATGAGCAGCGTGTTATCGTCTTTAAATGCCGCGCCCTCGGTCTGCCCGGCCCCGGTCAGGCTTACTTGGCGGGGTGTGGCCTTGAGGATTTCGTCCCAAGAATTGCCGTCGAGCACGAACAGCTCGCCGCGGCCCAGCAGTACGAGGCGGTGGCCGTCGGAGCGCAGGGCCGCGTCGGTTACCTGGCCCGGAATGGCGAGGCGGGCGACGAGCTGGGCGGTGTAAGTGCCGGGCTGGTCGGGCACGGTGTACACCTTGCTGGTGGCGTCGCGGCCCCGGTCTTTACTAAAGAGCCATACCCGGCCGTCGTGCCAGAGGCTAGCTTCGCAGTCGAAGTTGTGGTCTTTCTTTTTCTCGGGGGGAAATGCCGTTTGGTCGGGGTATTTGAAGTAGATGTTACCCACCTGCCGGGGCTGGGCCGGGCGGAAGCGGCGGATAACAAGGTCATGGCGGTCGTTGACGTTGTTGCCGCAGTCGCCCACGAAATAATTGCCTTGGTCGTCGCGGCTCAGGCTTTCCCAGTCGGTGTTGGGGGCCCCCAGGGCCAGGGTGCCGAGCAGTTTGCCCGTGGCGTCGAGCCGGTACAGTGTAGGCGCGTTGCCCCCGTCGCCGAAGCTGAAGTATGTGCCGGGCTGGTCGGCCGGGCACAGGCCCGAGCTTTCGGGCACCACGTTCTTGACGGAGCCTACCTGGCGCAGGCCCGGAATCTGAGCCGCGGCGGCCTTGTCTTTGTGATGGTCGCCGCCCTTGTTTTTCTTCTCTTTGCCCGCACCCGGCGCCGGTTGCTGTCCGGCGGCGGTTTGCGAAGCAGGTTGCCCGTTTTGGGCCTGCGAGCAGGCGGCGGCCATTAGCAAAAGTGCCACGCTGGCCGGCACGAAAGAACAGAAGCGCATAAGTTAAGCAAGGGCGAGAGCCAGCTTATACGGGGCCCGGCGGGTTATGGTACGGGGTCGTGCCCGTGGCCGCCCCAGGGGTGGCAGCGCGCCATGCGGGCCAGCGCCAGCCGGCCCCCGCGCCAAGGTCCGTATTTCGCAATGGCCTCGGCCGCATACGCCGAGCAGGTAG
Source organism: Hymenobacter sp. (assembly GCA_031428075.1). Classification (GTDB taxonomy): domain Bacteria; phylum Bacteroidota; class Bacteroidia; order Cytophagales; family Hymenobacteraceae; genus Hymenobacter. The sequence continues at coordinate 6,985 of JANPOR010000506.1, forward strand.
GGGTGTAGCGGCAGCTGGGCGGCGTAAGCGGCGAAATGAAGTGGCGGTAGAGCCAGATGAGGGCCAGAAAAAACGAGCGGGCCAACGAGCGAACCATAACTTAAAGATACGACGGGCCAGGGCCCTCGGGGTAGGCAGGTTTCGGTGCTTTCTTTGGTACTTAGCTTAAGAACCGGCCGGCCTCATGCTCGAAACTTTACTGGACATTCAGCAGCGCCTGCGCCGCAAAGAATACAAGAACGAAGAACACGTGCGTCTGTCGCTGGTGGCGCGGGTAGTGCAGGCGCTGGGCTGGGACGTTTGGAACCCGACGGAGGTGTACACCGAATTCAAGGCGGCCAAAAAGGAAGACAACACGCGCGTCGACGTGGCCTTGTTCACCCGCGATTTTGAGGATACCGCCATTTTTATCGAGTGCAAAGGCGTAGGCGCGTTCGCGGCCGACTTGGCGGCGGTGGAAAAGCAGCTGCGCGACTATAACCGCGACCACACGGCCCTGTTCACCATTATCACCGACGGGCGGCACTGGCGGTTTTACTTCTCCTTCACCAGCGGTGAATTCAAGGACAAGCTCTTCTGCAAGCTCGATTTGCAGCAGGACGCCCTGGAAGAAGTAGCCAGCCACCTCGACACGTTCTTGCGGCGCGACAACATCACCAACCACTCGGCCCGCCAGAAGGCCGAGGCCTACCTGATGCTGGGCAAAAAGGAGCGCGCCATGCAAGACGTGTTGCCCGACGCCCAGAAGCTGGTGTCGCAGCCGCCGTTCCCGTCGCTGCCCGAGGCCATGGTGCAGCTGCTGGCCGCCAAGGTGCTCACCATCACGCCTGCCGAAGCTCAGGCATTCCTGACGGGCACGCCGCTGGAAGCAGCCGAGCCAGCAGGGCCGGTTAAACCGGTGCAGCCCGGTGCCGCTGCGCCGGTGCAGGCCGGTGCCCCAGTGAAAAAGGCAGCGGCGAAGAAAGCCTTCGAAAGGCCGTTGGGCGAGCAATTTATGCTGAAGCAAGGCACTGCCCACGCCACAGCGTACCTGCAAGCCAGCGGTGGATTGCTCGTGACAGCGGGCTCAATAGCTGCGGCTACCGCGGCGGCCAGCTTATCGGCGGGTGGAGCGGCCACGAGGCAAAAGCTATTAGACAACGGCGTATTGCAGCGGCGCGGCGAGCAGCTAGTCTTTGCCGTCGATTATCTGTTTAAATCGGCCAATGCCGCGGCTGTGGCTGTAGTAGCCCGTTCTGTCAATGCTCAAACTGCCTGGCAGCACGTGACCGGCAAACAAGTGCGTGAGTTTTTAGAAAAGCCCTGACCACTACTTCGGCAGCGTGTTCAATTCCTGCTTCCACCGTTTCCAGTCGGGTAGGAGCCGGGCTTGCAATTCGTAGAAGGCCGGTGAGTGGTCGGGCACCCGGAGGTGGCAGCACTCGTGGAGCAGCACATAGTCGAGGCAGCCGGGGGCGGCGCGCACCAGGTCGGGGCTGAGGCGGATGCGGGCGGTGCCGGGCGTGCAACTGCCCCAGCGGGTGCGCATGGCGCGCACGAACAGGGTGGGCCGGCGCAGGCCAAGCCCGGCGAACGCCGGCCACACGCGGGCCAGCGACTCAGCGAACAGCGCCGGGGCCTGTCGGGCGTACCAGGCATGCACAAGGGCCTCGGTGCGGGCGGGAGTGTGGGGCGCGGGGTAGGATACCAGGAGCTCGTTGGTGGCGGCGACGGCCGGCTTGGGGCCTTCGGCGAGGCGCAACGCCAGGGGCTGGCCCTGGTAGTAGTGCAGGGCCCCGGCCTCGTAGCTGCGGGCGGGCGCGGGCGCTGGGCGGCGGGCAAACTCGGCCAGGTGCTGCCGAATCCAATCGGCCCGTTTCAGCACCTGCTGGGCCACCCAGGCGGCCGGTACGCCCGCCGGAGCCGCCACGTGCACGGTGCCATTGGGCCGCACGGCGAAGGCGATGGTGCGCCGGGCCCGAAACACAAGCGTGTATTCGAGCGGCAAGCCATGGTGAACGACGGTCTCGTAGCGTGGTGCGGGGGTAAAGGAGCGGGGCATGAAGCCGTAAAGTTCGGCAGCGGGCCCGGAAATGTAGAGGTCGTGACCCATCGGGTAGATGTCAGGCTCGACAATGTTACTACTTTTATGCCTTCAAAACAGTACCTTGCGCTTTATCGGCCTTTAGCTTGATTACATGCCCGCACGGCTACGCCAACTTGTCTTTTTGGGATTTCTAATTGGCGGATTAAGCCGGGGCCCTAGCTACGCTGCACACGCGCAGGGCAACGGCCCCGGCGTGCGCGGCGCCCGTGCAGCCGCCCTCGGCAACGCTTCGGCGGCCCTCAACGGCGAGGTATGGGCCGTGGCCAATAACGCCGCCGGCCTGGGCAGCTTGGTGGATCCCACTGTGGGCTTTTATGCCGAAAACCGCTATTTCAGCACCGCCCTGAACGTGGCGGCCCTCAACCTGGCCCTGCCGCTGGGCCGCCAGCCCGC
>JANPOR010000507.1:0-12855 GCA_031428075.1 Hymenobacter sp.
GATGCCGAACCCTGCCAGCGTTTCCCGGAGGGCCCCGTACTGCACGTTGGGGCGGGCCTCGCGGTGCAGGCGCAGCACTAGGGCTGTGACTACGAACTGGTCCTTGAGTACGTTTTTGAACACGCTTTCGCGGTAGCCAAATCCACATTCAGCGGCCCTGAACGTGCGTCCCGCGCCGGTGGTGATTTCTACAGCTTCGAGCCGCTCAAAGGTGTCGCGCAGCTCGGCGCCGTAGGCCCCGATGTTTTGCAGCGGTGCGGCCCCTACCGTGCCGGGGATGAGCGAAAGGTTTTCGAGGCCGCTCAACTCTTGGCCCAGCGCGTACTCGACGAGGCCGTGCCAGCTTTCGCCGGCTCCGGCGCGTACCAGGGCGGTGGCAGAATCGCCGTCCTCGGCGATGATTTCCAGGCCCCGGATTTCATTCTTTAGTACCACGCCGTCGAAATCCTGCGTGAACAGCAGGTTGGAGCCACCGCCGAGGATAAGCTTTTCGGCGGTCCGCACCTGGGGCAGGGCCAGCAGTTGACGCAGCTCGTCGGCTGAGGTAAAGCGGGCGAAGTAGCGGGCCCGCACGTCGAGGCCGAAGGTGTTGTAAGGACGCAGGGAGATGTGTTCTTCGAGGGCGGGCATGGTCGGGCAAAGGTAGCGCCAGGGCCGGGCCCTACTCGGGCAAAGTTGCCGTCACGTTGAAGTGGGTATCGGCGCGGATGGTGGTGTTCTGACGCAAGGCCTGGGCCACGGTAACCGTGGTGAACAGGGTGTACGAATCGCCCCGCAGGTATATGTCGAGCTTGGTGCCAGTCGGCTTCAGGGCGATGGTGGTTTGGCCCGCGGGTACGTTATCGAGCGAGGCTAGCAGCGTTTTGTTGGTGCCCGCCGCGTCGGTGGCGATGGAAATGCTCACACTCTTCAGGAAGTCGAAGTTTTGGGTGGACGGGCTGGCGGTGGTCAGCGTCAGCTGGTCGAGGGTGACGTCCTGCACGTAGGCGGACGAGGTCTTGTTGTTGGTGTACGTGCTCGACGAGGTAGAGGAAACCGTGAGGCCCGGCAGGACCACCACCGCACCCGTGGCCGTGGCCGCCGCCGGCACCGTGAAGCTACTAGAGTCGCTGACGGTAAAATGGAGCAGGTTGAGCAACTTCTTGCAGCTGCCGGCCCCCAGAAAAAGGACCAGTAGGACGGCGATAAACGAGGTATTTTTAACTGTTTGCAGATTGGATTTCATAAAAGAAAGATGGCGGAAGAAGGCGGTTAATATGCGGAGCTAAACTACTGCTGCCGTCGGAAAACGGCCTGGCCTTTTCGTTTAATAGCCTATCCGAATAATAAATTAAACGTCCTGCTCGACCAGCGGGTGCCGGATGAACAGGACGTGCTTTTAGCGGCGAAAGTATTTTTCGGATAGGTTCTAAGGTGCCGTCGTTAGCCCTCCCGCTGCCTCGCAAAAACCTCGGTGCTTTCTGCTTTGAGCTTTTACCGCACCCGGTAGCCGCTCAGCGCATAAAACAGCAGGTACAAATAGCACCCCGCCGGCACCGCATATGCTACCCGCAGCCCGCCGCCGTGCGTGGCCAGCCAGCCCATGAGCGGCGGGATGAGGGCCCCGCCCACGATGGCCATTATCAGGTACGACGAGCCTTGCTTGGTGAAGGGCCCCAGCCCGGTAATGGCCAGCGGGAAAACGACCGGCCACATGATGGAGTTGCACATCCCGCAGAGCACCACCAGCCACAGCGCGGTTTCGCCGTGGCTGAGGATGCTGGCCCCTACCAGCGTCGCGCCGGCCGCGCACACCGCCACCAGCAGGGCTCGGTTGTGGAAGCGCAGCAGCAGCGGAATGCCTATCACCCGTCCCACCAGTGAGCCAAACCAGTACGACGACACCAGCACCGCGCCCACCGCCCTGGTGAAGCCGGCCGACGTGTCGATGGCCGTCGGGGCCTGCCCGAACAGCTCGCCGGCCCAACCCGTGGCCACGTTCAGGCCCCGCACCAGGCTTTGGGTGAAGGCCGAAAGGTGCTGAATACCCTGGCTTTCGCCGTAGCGAATCATGAACGAGCCCAAGCCAACCTCGACCCCCACATAGACAAAAATGGCCCCGATGCCCAGCACTAGGTGCGGGAAACCGAGCGCCGAACGGCGGCCGGCGGCCACGGGCCGGGTTTCAACGGCCGCTTCTTCGGGGATGCTTTCGATGTCCGGCAGCTTCACCACGAAGAAAAATACGCCCGCCAGCAGCACCAGAAACGCGGTCAGCCCGAGGTAGGGCCCCTTCACGAGCTGTGACTCCTGGCCCAGGCGCTCGGCCAGCGGTAGGGCCGCCAGCCGCGCCTTCAGGGCCACCGAGCCGCCAAACAGCACCAGTCCGCCCACCAGCGGCGAGAGGGCCCCGCCGAAGTTATTGGCCACACCCACCACGCTCACCCGTGCCGCCGCGCCGCGGGCGGGTCCCAGCACGCTCACGTAGGGGTTGGCCGCTACTTGCAATAGGGTGATGCCCGCGCCCAAAACCCCCAACGCCGTGAGGAATAGCCCGAACGCCCGCGAGTCGGCGGCTGGGATGAACAGCAGGGCCCCAGCGGCCATCACGAGTAGGCCGGCTACGATGCCGCGCTGATAACCCAGCTTCTTCAGGACGAAGCCAGCCGGTAGCGACATGAGGAAGTAGGCCCCGAAAAAGGCCGACTGCACGGCCGTGGACTGAAAATCGGTGAGCTGGCAGATGTCCTTAAGGTAGGGCATCAGCACGTCGTTGAAGTTGGTGACGGCCCCGAACAGGAAGAACAGGCTCGTCATGAGCACCATCGGCCCGGCGTAGGAGCGGGCGGGGGCGGCGGCCGTAGAAGCCGCTGAAGTAGTAGTAAGAGGAGTAGCCATAGGGGCGGAAGGTACAAAAAAGCCGGCCACGCGGGCCGGCTAGGAAAGTTTTGGATCAGCGTGCCGGGATTTGTGCAGGCGTGAAATTAGAATCTCGTCTGCTTACAATCGCTGCTGATTGAAAATAATTTGTAGAAGTTAAGAAGTAGTGCTTAGCACTGTTTGTCCGGCTTCTCTTGCACAGGATCCTGCTATAATTCACCCTTGCCAGAGTGCTTGACGGCGTGTTACGTAAGCGCAACACATTCCACCGAAATCATGATGCCTGCTGGAAAGGGCATTACTTGGGGTGCGCTTCTAGCGGGAGCATTTTCTGGAAAAACTTCCGCATACACTTTGTCTAACACGCTAAAATCATTGCCTGAAACCATAAACACAGTTGTTTTCACAATTTTATCCAAGCTATTTCCGAGTTCTTCGAGAATGGTTTTTATATTGCTAAAAGGTTTCTTGGCTTGCTCTTCGAAGCTGTCACTCAGCTTGCCGGTGCTTGGATTGAAGCCCGTAGTACCAGAAATAAATATCAAATTATTCGCAACAACTGCTTGCGGAAACACATCCGTCGTTCTGGGTACTTTTGCTTTGTCAAATTTCGTCTAGCCATCATTCTATTTTAATAAGACAGACCATTTAAATGGGGTGCCGCGCAACGTTATGGTCGCCGCAAATCATTCGGCTGCGAGATAGCGGCTGCGGCAGCTTTGGGTAGGAGCGAGGGGCCAGGTTTGTGACTAAAAACAACCAGATACCAGCTAAGCTAGCAAGTAGCTTGGTAATTCATTGTATTATTGAATAAAGAATAAATACCGGCTGATGATTCGCCAGCCGTTATTTTGGCAATGCACTTATAGCCGTTCGTGCATTCTTAGTTCTTTGGCATCTGTTTAATAGGATCAAACGGTTGTGCTCCTTTATCAATTATAACATTTTCTCCTGCAGTCATTAACCATTTTCCGTTTTGGCTTACATAAACAAGTGTAGCCAAGCCATCAGTAGGGCCGGCGTTAGGTTTTCCGTCGGGGAAAGGTTCAGGATGCGGGTCAGAAAAATGCCACACAACGTGGGCTATGGCCACGTCCTTCGTTATAAACCGGATGGCCACAGACGTTTTCTTACACACAGTAGTTTTAAACATTGTCTTATGATAGACCTGATGTGCATACTGTGATTCCTTGCGACCTTTCCACCACATGCCTACCACATTCACCCAATCGGTGTCTTCTGTGGTATAGTTTTTTAGATCATCATAATTATGATTATTCCAACTATATACCATAGCATCTACCTGCTTGTTGATGGCCGCTTCATCTTGGGTGCGATTTTGAGCAAAGATGGGCCCACCTATTAACAAGAAAACGATTGTCGCAAGTGCTTTTTTCATGGCTGGTTTTTTGTGTAAAAGTGGCTCAACCAGAAGACACCGGCATAGTACAAAGACGACATATTAGCAAAAGAGCCGGTTAAAGAATTTTGTCGGCGAGTCTAAGAGCTCGGATTCAATGGCGGAGGGATTGACACCGGCAAATTCCTGAAAGTCGCGTATGAGGTGCATCTGGTCAAAATAGCCGCATTCATGCGCAATCTTTATCCAGGGAATGCCGGGCTGTTGTTCTTTCATGATCCAAGCCTGCGCAAATCGTACCATACGGGAGAAGTGTTTGGGTGGCAATCCTATGCGTTGCTGAAATACCCTCTCAAATTGCCGGATGCTCAGGCAGGCTTGGGACGCTAGCTGATCTATTTTAATCAATCCGCATTCTTTGATAAGCATGGGAAGTACCCGATCAATGGGTAAGACTTGTTTTAGTTTGCTCGTATGTTTAAGCAGAAAGCGTTCAATAATCGTTTTCATTTCTATAAAAGTTGCGGCAGACTTTAATTTATCATTTACCTCGCCCATTTCATTTCCCAAAAGTTCTATTGCGTCAAACGAATCTTTGCACAAAAGCTCGCTCATGGGAATGCCTAAAAAACGATATAATCCTCCCGGCTGAAAACCAACCTTAATCATCAAATGATTATGGCTAAGCGTCATGATATGTCGATTGGTATGGGGGCCAACCACAACGGATGAAGAAAGTATTTCCTTTTTCCCAGTAGCGATATTTTCTGCAATCGAACTATCTTTTACATAAAAAAACAAACAATGTTCAGGAAGCGGCGGGACAGAAAATTCAAGTTTGGCTTGAGCTGAATCAAGTTTCACTTCGTGTATCATGATGTTGTTGACAAAGCCTTTTAAGGCTGGATGCGGTTCGTAGAATTGTTGAAACACGGTGCTGCTTTTAATAACTTGCAATTAGCTCTTATACCATCGCGTGATGGCTAACATTACGATTGCCGCAAGTTGCTCGATCGACAAGTTGCGGCAGTCCGCCCTTAGTACGCAAGTAGCTTGCTTAAGCCCGCTACTCATTCTTTAGATAGTTTAAATATATACATATTTACCAATTCGGAGCGTGCGGCGCTGTGCAGCCCCAGCCAAGCGGCCCCCAACGCATTCCTGCCCGATCTTTGCGGCCATGCATCTCACCGCCACTACCCAGTTTGGATTAGAAGAACTGCTCGCCGACGAGCTATATGCCCTCGGGGCCGATATCACGCACGTAGGTAGCCGGGCCGTCGAATTCATTGGTGACCAGCGCCTGCTTTATGAAACCGTGCTTTGGAGCCGCCTTTCCATGCGCCTGCTGTGCCCGCTGGCCGGCTTTTACGCCCCGGATGAGGGGGCCCTGTACCGCGAAGTGGGCCGCATCGACTGGAGTGAATACATCGGGCCTGGCCAAACCTTCGCCATCACGGCGGTGGTGAACAAGTCGACGTTTGAGCACTCGTTGTTCGTGGCCCAACTGATGAAGGACGCCATCGTGGACCAGTTCCGCGACCGCACCGGCAGCCGCCCCGACGTGGACACGCGCCACCCTGACATCCGCCTGCACTTGCGCATGCTGGAAAACGAGGTCATCATCAGCCGCGACGCCGCCGGCGACTCGCTGCACCGCCGCGGCTACCGCCAGGCCACCAACGAGGCCCCCCTGAACGAAGTGCTGGCTGCCGGCTTGGTGCTACTCTCGGGCTGGGACGGCAAAAAGCCACTCCTCGACCCGCTGTGCGGCTCGGCTACCATTCTTACCGAAGCGGGCCTTATTGCGCAGCGCATCGCGCCGGGCTTGTTCCACCAGAGCAAGTTTGGGTTTGAAAACTGGGCCGATTTCGACGCCGACCTCTGGCAGCAGGTGCGCGCCGAGGCCGAGGCCCAGCGGATAGAAGAGCCACAGGCTTATTTGTCCGGCTCCGACATCGACCCAAAAGTGATTGACCAGGCGGCCCAAAACATTGCCGCCGCCGGCCTCGAAGACTGCATTCGCCTGTCCGTGCGCGACGTGAAAGACGCCGTGCCGCCGGCTGACCAGGGCCCCGGGATTATTATTACCAACCCGCCCTACGGCGAGCGGATCGGGGAGGAAGCCGAGATGGCAGTTTTTTACAAAACCATCGGCGACGCGCTGAAAACTCATTTCCAAGGCTACGAGGCCTTCGTGCTCACCGGAAACTTGGATGCGGCGAAGACGATTGGGCTGAAGGCTACGCGGCGCATACCGCTGTTCAACGGGCCAATTGACTGCCGGCTGCTGAAGTACGAGCTGTACCGCGGCTCGCGGCGGGCAAAGTCGGAATAGCGCCGCTGCCGGTTTACTGGGCCGCGTTGGAACTTCGCGGCCCCCGCCGTTCCTTTATTATAGGATACCCTTGCCCTGCTATGCCTGATACCCTTACCGCCGCCGCTGACCTGCTGCCTGCTGCCCGCCGAGCCCTGAAACGCTACTACGGCTACGACAACTTTCGGCCCATGCAGGCCGACATCATCCAGCACGTGCTGGCCGGTAAGGACACCGTGGTGCTCATGCCCACCGGGGGCGGTAAGTCGGTGTGCTTCCAGATTCCGGCCGTCGTTAGCGAGGGGACGTGCGTGGTAGTGTCGCCACTCATTGCCCTGATGAAGGACCAGGTAGAAGCCTTGAAAGGCAACGGCATCGCCGCTGCCTACATCAATTCCAGCGTGGGCTCGGCCGAGGCCAACAGTATCGCCAAAGCGGCTTTAAGCGGGCATTTGAAGCTGCTGTACGTGTCGCCGGAGAAACTGCTGTCGAACGGCTTTATGCAGTTTTTGAGTCGGGTGAACATCAGCCTGTTTGCCATCGACGAGGCGCACTGTATTTCGAGTTGGGGCCATGATTTCCGGCCCGAGTACACCCAACTGGGGGCCTTGCGCACGCACTTCCCCAGCACGCCCATCGTGGCCCTCACCGCCACTGCCGACCGCCTCACCCAGCGCGACATCCGCACCCAGCTTAACCTGACTGAGCCGAAAGTCTTTCTGTCCAGCTTTGATCGGCCCAACATCAACCTCATCGTGCGCCCCGGCCAGGACCGGGTGGGCGCGGTGGTGGAGTACATCGGCCGCCACCCGCAGGACCCCGGCATTATCTACTGCCTCTCGCGTAAAACCTGCGAAACCATTGCCCAAAAGCTCCAACAGAAGGGCATCAAGGCCGGGTACTACCACGCCGGCATGGCCCCCAACCTGCGCGCCAGCACCCAGGAAGCCTTTTTGCAGGACGACTTGCAGGTCATCGTGGCCACCATTGCCTTCGGCATGGGCATCGACAAGAGCAACGTGCGCTGGGTAATGCACTACAACCTGCCCAAAAACATCGAGGGCTACTACCAGGAAATCGGGCGCGCCGGGCGTGATGGGGCCCCGGCCACGGCCATTTTGTTCTACAGCTTCGCCGACGTGATGCAGATGCGTGAGATGGTGACCAAGGACGTGCCCGCCCGCCAGGCCCAGCTCAATACCGCCAAGCTGGAACGGATGCAGCAGTTTGCCGAAGCCGCCTCGTGCCGCCGCAAAATCCTGCTCAACTACTTCTCCGAAACGCTGGGCCACGACTGCGGAAACTGCGATATCTGCCGCAATCCGCCCACCACCTTCGAGGGTACCTTGCTGGCCCAGAAGGCGTTGTCGGCGGTGGCCCGCGCCCGCGAGCGTCTCAGCGTGACGCTGCTGATCGACGTGCTGCGCGGGATGCGCAACCAGGCCGTCATCGGTGGCGGCTACGACCAAATTAAGACTTACGGCGCGGGGGCCGACTTGCCCTACCTCGACTGGTACAGCTACATCCACCAGATGCTGAACGACGGCTTGTTCTACATCGCCTACGAGGAAGGCTACGCACTGAAAATCACCCCGCGAGGCCACCAGGTTTTGAAGGGCGAACTACCGCTGCCGCTCAAGAAATTCCAGCCCGCCGAGAAGGCCGAAAAGTCTACCCGTGCCAGTAAGAAAGCTGCTGCCGAAGCCGCCGCGGCCTCCGGCTCGCCCGAGGCGCGGCTGTTCGAACACCTGCGCCAGCTCCGCAAGCAGCTGGCCGATGAAGCCGGCGTGCCGCCCTACGTGGTGTTCAGCGACGCCACGCTGCAGGAAATGGCCCAGGAGCAGCCCACCAGCCGCGTGGCCATGCTGGCCGTGTCGGGCGTGGGCATGAAGAAGTTTGAGACCTACGGCGAGGTGTTCATCCAAGCCATCCTGCAGCACGGGGCCCCGCGCCCCGTGCCCGACGAAGACGACGAAATGGCCCAGTCGCCGGCCCCGCGTGTCAAGGCTGAAAGACCTGCCAAAGCCCCCACCGACTCCGCCGCCGTCAACGACTCGGAAGACGCCACGTTTCAGCTGCACCGCCAGGGCCTCAGCCCCGCCCAAATCGCCGGGCAGCGCGGCTTGGCCGAAAGCACGGTGAAACAGCACCTGGAGCGCGCCTACACCAAGGGCCTCGCTTTGCGGCTGGAAGAATTCCTCACCGACACGCAACTGGCTGAAATTGCCACCGCCCGCGCCCACCTCGGCGGGGCCCCGGCGCTGCGCGACTTGTTTGACCACTTGCGCGAGAAGTACGATTACTTCCAGTTGCGGCTGGCGGGCATTCGGTCGAAGCGGAGGTAAAATTGGTCGTGTGTCAAGGCTGAAGACAGTTAACAGAAGAAATGCACTACAAATAAGCTGATCAGGTCGTCGGGAAAGAATTACTTTTTGGAAAAGCAAATCGTTTTGCGCGTGAGCCGTTTGGATCGGGTGCGCAGGGCCGAAGACAAGCCCCTCTACAGATTCAACACACGACCACAGTGGGCTTTTTGAAGCAATAGCAGTGCTTCATTTTATACTGTTTCTCCCTCTTTAGATAGACTGGATTACGTAACTGGGGCTTTGGGTATTGAGCCGGATATATCAGCACATGGGCGTGGGTTATTAATGCGGGGCAAACGATTAAGTAGAACAACCAAGCAAATCAAAAATTTTGTAATTGCGGCTGATGTGTTTGCAGCGGCATTAGATGTTTGTAAAGACTTTGGCATCGGTGACCGGGATGGGAAGTCAATCCCAAATACGCCAAATTGGGCTGGAACGAAAAGTGGAAGACGACGAGTGGTGGGCCGAAATCCCCAAACCTAGCCCGAACCTGTAGCGCCCCGGATAAACCGGGCCTTGGCCGGAAGTCCCAACCTTTTCGGCGAAAAACAAAAATTTAAGCTAACGGAATTAGTAACTTCGCATCGGCGTTGCCAACTTTGTAACCGCCGCGTTGAGCCCGACATTATTTCCCGGCTGCACTTATTCCGATGATTAATACCAACCTAAAATTCTGGCGCCGCGAGTTGGCCCTTACGCAGGCCCAGATAGCCGAAAAGCTCGGCATCAAACGCTCGCTGGTGGGCGCCTACGAAGAAGGCCGCGCCGAGCCGCGCCTCGCTACGCTCGTCAACATGGCCCGCCTGTTCGGTATTTCGCTCGACCAGTTGGTGACTACCGACTTCAGTAAACGTAAAAACGCCAAAGCCGCGGCCACCATGCGCCAATTGGAGCCCGTGCCGGCCGGTTCTGACGATGACGACCCCGAGCCGCCGGCCGGCGGTCAGCTCCGCATCCTGGCCCTGACCATGGACCGCGACCAAAACGAAAACATCGAGCTGGTACCCCATAAAGCCGCTGCCGGCTACCTCAACGGCTACGCCGATCCCGAGTATCTGGGGGAATTGCCCAAGTTTCATTTGCCCATGTTGCCGAACACGGGCAGCTACCGCGCCTTCGAGATTTCGGGCGATTCGATGCTGCCGCTGGTGAGCGGCACGGTGGTGGTGGGCCGCTACGTCGACGAGCTGGCCAACCTCAAGGACGGGACGCCCAGCGTGGTGGTGAGCGCCCGCGACGGCATCGTATTCAAGCGCGTGTTCCACAAGGCGCGACCCACTGGGGCCCTGGCCTTGCACTCCGACAACCCCCAGTACAAGCCCTACGACCTACCCGGGGCCGATGCCCTCGAAATTTGGGAAGCCAAGTGCTACATCAGCAGCCATTTCCCCGCCGCCGAGCTTTCGCTGGAGCGCCTGGCCAGCATGGTGACCGAGCTGCAGCAGCAGGTGGCCCAATTGCGCCGCGGTTAAGGGCCCCGGGGCCGCACCCGCTCAACTTGTCTTTTGCCAAAGAAAAAACCCCGGCGTTGGCCGGGGTTTTTTCTTTGGTTTAGAATCAGAATGAACGTAGGGGCCCTACTTTGCCGGTAGCAGGAAACCCAGCGACGCCTGGAACACCGAGTTCCGGGCGTTTCGGACGTCCGAGTCCTGGTAGCCTTCCTTGGCGAAATCGGTGAACGAGCCGTTGTAGCGCACCCCAATAAAGACGCCGCTCGACGCCTCGAAGCCCAGGCCGGCCGCGTAGCCGATTTCGTTACGGTTTACGCGGTCGAGGTTTTGGGTGCCGGAGGAGTTGCCGATGGGCGTGCCGTTGTAGGTGGTGGTAGAATTGTCGCGCACGTTGAGCAGGTAGCTGTACTGCGGGCCGGCCTCAAAAAACAGGCCACTGGCTTTCACTTTCAGTAGCACCGGCACGTCGATGTAGTTGTAGGTGCGGTCGCCGGAGTAGTTGAGGGGCCCGAAGGTCTGGTTGGTGTATTTGAAGCCTTTTTGCGAGAACAGCACTTCGGGCTGAATCGACAGCAGGTCTTGCACCAAGCCCACGTTGAGCAGGGCCCCGCCCAGGAAGCCGAGCTTGTTTTTGTATTTGTCCTGATTCGTCAGGTTGCCGGTCAAGTTCGAAAGGTTGGCCCCGGCTTTTAAGCCGAAGCGGATACTTTGAGCGTGGGCGGAGGTGGCCAAGCCGGTCCCCAGCAGCGTCGCCAGCACAAAAGACAGTTTTTTCATAAAGGTGAAAAAGGAATGGGTTAAATAAATGGGAGTGCCCGGGGCCTTGCAAGCACCGTGCCTGGACCCACACGCCGCCCGGGGCCCTACCGGATGAGGAGTGCCAGTGGCATGGTGGCGCCTGCGCGTGCAGTGGCCGCAACCAACTCCGGCCTTCGTTGCCGCGTATGCCTTCCCATTCGCCTTTTGTTCCCTGCCGCCATGCTCCAGCACATCCCTGCCGCCGACCGCCACCACGCCGCTCCCATGCCGTGGCTAAGCAGCTACTTTCTGTTTTCGTTCGCCGATTACCACGACCCGCACAACATGCACTTCGGTCCGCTGCGGGTGTTCAACGACGACAATGTGGCGCCCCAGAACGGCTTTCCGCAGCACCCGCACTCCGAGATGGAAATCGTGACGCTGGTGCTCGAAGGCGAAATCACGCATCAGGATACGATGGGCAACCACACGGCCATCAAGGCCGGCGAGGTGCAGCGCATGACCGCGGGCACCGGCGTGGCTCATTCCGAGATGAACCTCCAGGACAATCCCTTGCACCTTTACCAGCTGTGGTTTTTGCCGACACAGCGCGGTTTGGCCCCCAGCTACGAACAAAAGGACCTGGGGTTTCTTAGCGGCAACAAAAACGAGCTGGTGCCGCTGGCTACCGGCCAGAAAGTGCTCGAAGACGTGGTGTACATGAATTCTAACAGCACTGTATACTGGGCTGACCTAAGGGCCGACAAAGAAATCGAGTTTAAGACCTTCCCCATTCGCTTGGCCCTCCTCTACGTGAAGGCGGGCAGCCTCGTGGTGAATGGTGTGGCCCTGGGCCCTAACGACCAGGCCCGCATCGGCGATGAGAATTCGGTGCGCATCCGGGCCGAAAAAGACGCCCAGTTTATCCTGATAGATCTGCCCGCGAGCGAGGCCAATTATTAACGAGCTGTCGCCGAATCTGTTGGTTCCGAGCCACGACGCAACCTGCCTGCGTACGCGCTGCACCAGTCTTTAAGTGTGGAACACCGCCGCGTTGGTGCTCGGCAAGCACGTGGCCGGCTTGAGCGCGTGGCCTAGGCGCGACCCCTGGTTGTGCTCAATAACCAAACCATGAAGACAACTGCGCATGAACAGCTTGCGTGGCTTACGACTGGCCGCAGCGTCCTGGGGCAACCGTAAGATCCTGACGTTAACAAAGGATTGCATTACCCAATTATGGGTTAAAATATGATAGAGAAATATCAAATATTCATCATAAAATTGCCGGCTTAATGCATTATTTATGAAAACGGCCGGTATCAGTTTACGGATAATTTCGTGCCTTTTACCGGTGAAAAGATTGATTTAGCAGCGGTTTGCTGGAATTTGCGGTTGGTTTTTGGCTGAAAGTTTAAGGACATTAAACGTTGGAATAGTATTAGCGCAATCGTGTGCGAGCAAATAATTTTGTTGCTATCAATTCACTAATTAATTACAACATATGAAATCCGTACTACTTACGGTACTCGTTGTGTTCGCCCTGGTGTTTCGGCCGTTCGGCGCGTCGGCCCAGGGGCAAACAATTCAGGGTACGGTTAAGGACAGCAAAGGCGAGTCCATGATTGGAGCTGGGGTCCGGGTGAAAGGCACCCAGGCTGCCACGGCGGCGGACGCTAACGGCAGCTTTCAGTTGTCGGTGCCCGCTGGGGGACAGACGCTGGTTGTCAGCTTCACGGGCATGGCAACCAAGGAAGTGCCCAT
>JANPOR010000508.1:0-2065 GCA_031428075.1 Hymenobacter sp.
GTCGCTGTCGAACTCGGCGTCCGGGTCGTCGGCTTCGTCGTCGGCTTCATCGTCGCCGTCCTGCTCCTCGGGCTCGTCGGTGTCGCCCTCTTCCAAAGCAGGGTTCATCTCCATCTCCTCTTTGATGCGGGTTTCCAGCTCAGCGGTCGGAATTTGGAGCAGCTTAATGAACTGAATCTGCTGAGGACTGAGTTTTTGAGAGAGAAGCTGTTTGAGGTCGAGGCGTTGCATAAGGCAAAAGTAGATGGCGGCGCGGCGGGGCGGTCGGGTTAAGTACGCAAGGGCCTCCGCGAAGGATGGAACCCGGCCTTGTTCCAGAGGGCCTACCTTTGCCCCGTATTCCGCTTTCTTTTACCACTATGTCTCTCAAACGGTCCACTATTCAGCGCCTGCTCGCCAACCAGGAGCTTGACCGCGAAGTGCTCGTCAAAGGCTGGGTGCGCTCGCGCCGCGGCAACAAGCACGTGCAGTTCATCATCGTTAACGACGGCTCCACGCTGCACACCATCCAGGCGGTGGCCAGCGCCGATTTATTTCCCGAGGAGAGCCTGAAAGACGTGGCCAACGGGGCCGCCGTGGCCATCCGGGGCCAGCTGGTGGCCTCACAGGGCAAGGGCCAGGCCGTCGAAATTCAGGCCGCTGAAATCACCGTCCTCGGCAAGGCCGACCCCGAAACCTATCCGCTTCAAAAAAAGGCCACCTCGCTGGAGTTCCTGCGAGAAATTGCCCACTTGCGGCCCCGCACCAACACGTTCGGGGCCGTGCTGCGGGTGCGCCATGCCCTGGCGTTCGGCGTGCACCAATACTTCAACGACCACGGCTTTTTTTACGTCCACACGCCCATCATTACCGGTTCCGATGCCGAGGGCGCGGGCCAGATGTTTCGCGTCACGACCCTGCCGCCCGAGCACCCGCCCCGCACCTCCGACGGCTCCGTGGACTATAGCCAGGACTTTTTCGGCAAGCAAACCAACCTTACCGTGTCGGGGCAGCTCGAAGGCGAGCTGGCGGCGATGGCCCTGGGTAGCATCTACACGTTTGGACCCACTTTCCGGGCCGAAAACTCGAACACGGCCCGCCACTTGGCCGAATTCTGGATGATTGAGCCCGAAGTGGCCTTCAACGAGCTAGAGGACAACATGGACTTAGCCGAGGATTTCCTCCGCTACTTAGTACGCTACGCCTTGGAGCGATGCGCCGACGACCTGCAATTCCTCAACGACCAATATGATACGGAGTTGCTGGGCCGCCTGCGCTTCGTGGTAGACAACGAATTCCAGCGCCTGACTTATACCGAAGCGGTGGAAATCCTGAAATCGTCGACGCAGAAGTTCGAGTTTCCAGTCGATTGGGGCACCGATTTGCAGAGCGAGCACGAGCGGTACTTGGTAGAGAAGCACTTCGAAAAACCCGTTATCCTCACCAACTATCCCAAGGAAATCAAGGCTTTCTACATGAAGCTCGACGAAGACGGGCGCACTGTGCGGGCCATGGACGTGCTGTTTCCCGGCATCGGCGAAATCATCGGCGGCTCGCAGCGCGAGGAGGACTACGATAAGCTCACGGCCCGCATGGCCGAGATGCACGTGCCGGCCAACGAATTAGACTGGTACCTCGACACGCGCCGCTTCGGCACGGCCCCCCACGCTGGCTTCGGCCTGGGCTTCGAGCGCTTGGTGTTGTTTGTGACCGGCATGGGCAACATCCGCGACGTAATTCCCTTCCCGCGCTACCCGAAAAACGCAGCGTTTTAAGTCAACAAAAAAGCGACCCTGGTTGGGGCCGCTTTTTTGTTGCGTAATGAAGCGCAGTTAGTCGCGGCGGCCATGTTCGTGGTCATTACTGTTACCATTGCCACGGTCTTAACGCCGCTCTTTGCGACGGTCGTCCTGCCGTCCGTCGCGGTAGGGGTTTTTGGCCTGGCCGGGCGGTAGGCCGTGGGGGTTACCGCCGGGGCCCGGCCTACCCACCCTGGGGCGGTCCCGGTTGCGGTGGTTGTGCACGTCTGCCCACGGCTGGCGGCCCCGGTCGTCGAGCACCAGCGGGGGGTAGGCGCGGGGGTCGT
>JANPOR010000509.1:0-11923 GCA_031428075.1 Hymenobacter sp.
GTGGGCATTGCGGGCCACGCTAACCTCAAGCAAGTAGGGCGCATGGGCTTGAAGGCGCTGGTATATTTTGAAGTCGTGACCACGTTTGCCCTATTCATCGGCTTGGCCGCTATCAATTTTACCAAGGCGGGGGTGGGCATCAACCACGTAGCCGGTACCGACAAGGCCGACGCATTGGCGGCGGCCACGCCCCAAACCGCGGCCGATATCATCCTCCATATTTTCCCCGAAAACATCGCTAAGTCGGTAGCCGAAGGACAAGTACTACAGGTGGTGGTATTCGCCATCATTTTCGCTATTGGCTTGGCTCTTACCCCCGAGCGTCCCCGCCGCGTAATGCTCGCCTTTTGCGAAAGCCTGTCGGAAGTGATGTTCAAGTTTACCAACGTGGTGATGTATTTCGCGCCGCTGGGCGTGGGCGGGGCCATGGCATACACGGTGGCCAAGATGGGTTTCGGCCCGCTGCTCAATGCTTTCCAGCTGCTGCTCACGCTCTACGGGGCCCTCATCGTCTTCGTGCTACTGGTGCTGCTACCCGTGGCCCTGCTCATGCGCATTCCGTTGCGGCGTTTTGTGACGGCCGTGGCCGAGCCGGTGAGCATTGCCTTCGCCACCACATCGAGCGAGGCGGCCCTCCCGCGCGCCATGGAGGCGATGGAAAGCATCGGGGTGCCGCGCCGCATCGTGGCTTTTGTGATGCCGACAGGCTATTCATTCAATCTTGATGGAACGACGCTCTACCTCTCGCTGGCAGCGGTATTCGTGGCACAGGCAGCGGGCGTCACGCTTTCGTTCGGCGACCAGATGCTGCTGGTGTTCACGCTAATGCTCACCAGTAAGGGCGTGGCCGGGGTGCCTCGGGCCTCGCTCGTAATTTTGCTGGCCACGCTGCCTTCGTTCAATTTACCGGCCTGGCCGGTGTTCATCATCCTGGGCATTGACGCGCTGATGGACATGGCCCGCACTGCCGTGAACGTGCTTGGTAACTGCTTGGCCTCGGCCGTAGTAGCCCGCTGGGAAGGCGAGTTCATCGACGACTACCAAGGCCCCGATCCCACCGCTCTGCCCGAGGCTGTACCCGCTGCCATCCATTAGTCCCGCAATTTAACTTTAGCGTTATTACTGCTTTATATCGGCAAAATACTACCTTGTGCCCTCATAACTCATAAATGGTCCTTACCACTATTGAAAGGCACTTATATGTTGTCGTTAATCCACTATACCCGCTCGCTCCAAAAAACGCTATGAAAATTAATTTGCATTTTATTTATATTATCTTGTTGCTTGCTGGCCTCATGACCGTTGGTTGCATTTCAGCCAAGGGGCCGCTGGCGGCCACGCCTTCCGCTCCGCTCCGCGAACGGTTGCCCGCGGTGGAAATCGCCGCCGATCCTGGCCCATTAGCCACCAGCGACGGGATTTTGCCCGACGACCCGTTGCGCCTACTGCGCAACGAACTGCAGCACAACGTAGCCGACCCCACCGACTCGGCTACCTACGGCTACGTACGTTTGGTGGTAACCCACGCCAGTGCCCGCCGCCTTCAGCGGGGCTTTCAGGCCGTGCAGATGGTGTTGCTGCTCACCCCCACCCTACTTGGTGTGCCCCTCGAAACCTACCAGACCGACGTAACGGCCGAGCTACAAGTATCCGACGCGCAGGGCCAGTTGCTGGGCACCTACGTCGGCTCCGGCCGCGGCCGCGCCCAAGTAGCCATGTACTACGGCTACGCCCAGAGCTCCGCCCCGCGCCTGGCCGATGTGCTGGCCCTACGCGAGGCGCTGGTCCACATCCGCCCCCAACTTGATACGGCTGTTGGCCGCCTGCGGCCCCTGCTGCTCGCCCATGGCCCTGTCGATAACCCTACGCTGCCTAGCGCGGCCACCCGCGTCCGCCGCTAGGCCGGCCGTATCTTTGAGCCATGAGCGGGTTGTTTCGTTTTTTTATGTCCCTAGGCCTGGGGGCCCTGCTGGCTGGTTGCTGCGCCAACACCAACTGCGATTGCCAGGACGAGCGGGCCGATGCGTTTTATTTCCGGTTCGCTACCAGCGGTGCGGACAGTTTTGATGCGAAGACGGAACTGGACACCGTTTTGGTAAAGCGTTTTGCTTTGCAGCTGGATGCTAAGGGCCAGCCCGTCTTAATCAAAACCAAGCTAATAACAACTTTTGAGGACTACGCCGACTCACTCAACGCTGCGGGCAGCTTTGATTTGGTCACCGTCGTCAGGGCCACCGCAGCGCGGCGCGACACCATCGTGGTGAGCAACAATTTTCCGTTTGCGCAGTCGAGCGCGCGCCGGCTCAACGCCTATCTGTACCGCATCGAAGTGCGCAGCGCCCCATACGCGCCCAAGCACTACTTAAAAGTCAATTCGCTGCGCTACGAGGTAAAAAGCATTAAATTAGAAGGAAGATTTGTCGGCGACGGCTGCTGCACCTGCTACCGCAACACCCTGAAAACGGCCAGTTTGGTTAAGTTGCCGGCCGTGGTGGGCCAACCTGTACCCGCCTCCACCGCCATCACCGCCACCGAGACCGACAAGGCGCCGGTTTACACTACCATCACCAAGTAGGGGCCCCGGGCCACCGGCCGGGCTGCATGTAGCAAGGGCCCCGCGCCACTTTTACTATTCCGCCGCCATGCCGACTTCTGCTCTTGATGCCGCTGCGGCGACGACGCTTGCGCCCCCGGCCACGCCCGCCCCTGCGGCCTCGGCGCGCTCGGCGTTTGCCACGGTCCTGAGCCTGGAACCGTTGCTGGCATACTGGCGCGCGCGCGAAGCCGACCCCAACCATGGCCTAGCCCTGCTGGCCCGCGCCATTACCCGGCAGGCGGCCCGCATGCCCTGGCTGCGGGGGTCCCTATCAGATCCGCAGGTGCTCGACGGGGCCCGCAACTTCTTGGAAACGATTATGCTGGCCGTGTTTCCGACGGCGGCCGTGGGCACCTCCATCAGCGGGGCCGTACCTCCATTCCAGCGCACCAGCTTTTACTACACGCCGCGCTTCGCTGAAGTGCTGCTCAACAAAGAGGGCACTATCAAGCAGCCCCTGAACCTGGACTTGGCCAGTATGGAGACCTACATGGCGCGCATGGCCTACCAGCTCGTGCTGCACCGATTATACGGGGTGGCGCTGCCCGCCGCGGGGGCCATCATCTTCACAGTGCCCGACTATGATATCGGCCTTTACCGGCACTACGGGGTTGAAATTGACTCGTCGTTCGTACAAGTGCGGGTGGTGGGCACGCCGCCCGAGCTCACGCCGGAACAGCTCGAACAGCTCGGGCACCGGCGCCACAACCTGGCCCTGTGGCACGAACTGCTGCCGCCCGAGCTCTTCGTGCTCGAAGGCTTCAACGTACTCCAACTGGTGGACGTGACCGACCAAGAAATTCTCTCGGAGCTGAAGTACGACCTGCTGGAGCGCGACGTGTTGCAAGCCTCCGACCGGCTGGAGCAGATCCAGGAGAAATTGCGGGTGCTATTCGGGCGGCCGGCACTGCAGCTCGGTATTGCGGCTTACGACGAGAAGAAAGAAAGATTTGTGGATTTCGGCCGTAAAATCAACCACAGCTTTCTCACTAAGCAGGTGCAGCACAACCGGCCCGACAGCGGCTTTCGGCAGATTTACAACCGGCTGCTGCGCGAGCGCCGTCCGCTGGTGCTCGCCGACGTGGCAAGGGCCGACATCCCTGCCGATTTGCGCGCGCAAGTGCTGGAGTTAGGCATCCATTCAGCCATTCTGGCGCTGCTGCCCTACGGCGGCGACACGGTGGGCCTATTGGAAATCGGCTCGCCGAACGCCGGCGACCTCGACGAATTTGACTTGGAGAAGGTGGCGCAGTTCGTGCCGCTGTTTGCGGTAGCGGTGAAACGCAACGCCGAAGACCTGCATAGCCGAATCCAGGCCGTGATGCAGGAGTGGTTCACACCCATCCACCCCACGATGGACTGGCGCTTCACCGACGCGGCCCGCAACTTGCTAGCCCGCCACGACGACGGCCAGCGCGGGTCTGAAATGGAGGCCATCGTGTTCGAGGACGTGTACCCGCTGCACGGCTCCTGCGACATTCGCGGCAGCAGCACGGCCCGCAACGAGGCCATTCAGGGCGACCTCATCGAACACCTCACCCTGTCCAACCGGGTGCTAAAAAAGGCGTCAGACCTGCGGCAACTGCCCATTCTGGACGAACTGAAGTTTTACGTCGACAAGAACCTGCGCCGCCTGCGCCAAGGCATCATCAGCGGCGACGAGCTGACCATTTACGAGTCGCTACGGCTGGAAGTGGAGCCGCTCTTTGAATACTTGGCCCAGCACACGCCCGAGTTACGCCCGGTCATCACGGCCTACTGGGCCAATATTGACCCTAAACTCGGTATCCTCTACAAACGCCGGCAAGCGTTTGAGCAGAGCGTGACGGCCATCAACGACGCCGTAGGGGCCCTCCTCGACGGGGAAGAAGCCAAGGCCCAGCTCATGTTTCCGCACTACTTCCAGCGCTTCAAAAGCGACGGTGTCGAATTCAACATCTACGTGGGCGAGTCGCTGGTGCAAAGCAAGCCCTTCGACCTGGTGTTCCTCAAAAACCTGCGCCTGTGGCAGCTTCTGACCATGGTAGAAATCACGCGGCATACCCACACGCTGGCCCCTACCCTGCCCGTATTCCTGGAAACCACGCAACTTATTTACATACACGGCCAGCCGCTGAGCATCCGCTTCCGGCAGGACGAGCGGCAGTTTGACGTGGACGGGGCCTACAACATCCGCTACGAAATTATCAAAAAGCGCATCGACAAGGCTACCGTTTCTGGCACTGGCGAGCGCCTTACCCAGCCCGGCCGCCTGGCCCTCGTGTACGCCCAAACCCGTGAGGCCACCGAATACCTCGAATACATCGACTACCTCCAGGATCGCGGCCTGCTGGAGCCGGGCGTGGAAGAGCTGGAGCTGGAAGAAATGCAGGGCGTGAAAGGCTTGTTAGCCCTGCGCGTTCAGGTAAAGCTGTGAAGCTATTTTAGTCTTGATTGCGGGGCCCTACATCTACAGGACTTACGCACTCACCGGCAAGAGGACGGGAATAGCGGGCTTTTGCAGGGATTGGCGTAGGTAGGGATTCCCTTGTTGCTGATGGGCCTGGCAAATAGTCTGGACCGTTTGGCGGGCAAACTGACGCCGCAACACCCAGGCCAGGCAGCAGCAGGCCAAGTAGTTGCGCTGGGGTTTGGGTCCGCCGACACGGGCACTTTTCGGCCCCGGTGAGCTGCCGGAAGCTGCGGTGAAACGCTTCCACTCGCCAGCGCGTGCGCGTGGTGGCCTCCATCAGTTACCGGCTGAACGAAGGCGAAGTTGTTGAAGGCAAAGTTGTTGAAGGCAAAGTTGTTGGTCACGACCCATTCCGTGCCGCCGTTTGGAGCCACCAGCTTGACTAACCGGACCGCAAAGGGTACTTGCTTGCGGTGCAATTCCAACCCCGTGCCCCACCCATCCGGTGGCGGCGCCACCGCGTCGAGGGCTTGGTAGCACCCTTCTTTGCTCGGGCTCACCAACTGGTTGCTTTTCAAGGTCGTGAAGGTATCCAACCGGCGCGGTGAAACTGTTTCAGGTCGTCGCTGCTGCTGTACCAGGCATCGAACAAGAGCGACCGGGCTTAGAGTTTTTCTTCCGCCACGACGTGGGCGAACAGGGCCTGGCAGTGCTCGTTCTTGGTCAAACTGTCCTGTCCGAGGGCGTAGACGCGGTCGTCCAAGACCAGGAAATTGCCGGCTTACCCACCGCTATGCACCGAATTGACCAAGCAAATGCCGGTCACCAAGCCGTGCGCGGCCCCGGAGCACTGGCGCTTGGCTACTTCGCTAAAGCGGCTGTAGCGCTTGTCCTGCACGCTGTCGTCTGCGAACAAAAAGGCCTCAGGTGGGTCGTTTAGCAGCGGCAAGATCAGGTCGCGAACTGGCCGACGGAAAACGAACTGTTACGCAGGAAACGGTTTACCTGGCCGCGGCTGACAGCAGACAAGCGGTCGGCCAAATGCGTGCGGGGATAATTGCGGGGCGTACGCAATAAGTACCCGATGTAAGTCGCTTGCGTTGGCATAGCAGGTTGCTTTACCTCAAGATAGCACCGAGTACGTAAGTCCTAACTAGAGCAGTTTAATAATCAGTATACAGAATAGCCGCAATGGGCAAACCGGTTCTGAGCATCGTCGGCGCTAATCCGGTTCATGGCCGCGCGAATGACTTCGTCCAAGGCTTCACGGGTGCGGGCCTGGGCCGTGCGCAACCGCGTTCTGAACTTACTCCAGCCGTTTTCGATGGAGCTGAAATCGGGCGGGTACAAGGGCAAAGATAGCCTCCGCGCCCCGCACGCCTCGCTGCGTTCGTGCATGCCGGCCGCTTAATTGACGCGCAGGTTATAAAGCGCGACCACGTCGCCGGGCCGCAAGTTGGGGCCGGGCACCTGCTCGGGGTAGGCGGCAAAGCTGTCCCGGTTGAGGGCCCCGTCCAAGGGCATGAGGGCTTCCGGGCCGTTGCTCGGCAACGCCCCCACCGCCGTCGCGTTGGGGCCGCCGGGCAACGGCCCGCCCTGACGCACACGCCGGCCTCGTCCACCAATTCGAAGCGCGTAACGCCTTCGCCCTGAATAGCCCCGAGAAAAGCCCCGCGCCAAGCCTTTCCCCGCTCCGTGTCGCGTTCGACCTCGGGAACACTCTTTTTTTTCGCCGTAGATCGTGCGCCGCCAGCACCTGCCAAACCAACGTCAGGCGCACGGCCGGGCCGCCACCCGTTATCAACGCCGCCTGCAGCCCGACCAAGGTCACGTGCGGCTGCTGGCCCACCCGGACCACCACCTGCGCCTGCGCCACCGCGTCGAGTTTGGCCGCCGGACCGCCGGTGCGGTACCGCGCCGCGCCGCGACCGAACCCGTGATCCGTTACCGCCACAAGAGCTTGTCCACAAAGGCCGTGCGTACGCTCAAAGCGGCGGCTACTTGGGCGATGGTCCGTCCCGGTTGGGCACAGGCGCCACGCGCTCGCGCAGGTTCTGGGAGTAAGGTCTCATGAGGCAAGCTAAGCACAACCATCTGTATACCAATTCTTAAACCGCCCTAAGCAGCTGTAACTCCCTGCTGTCGAAACTATGCGAGCGCCAGCGGGGCCATCAGGGGCTGGTTAGACTTTCCTGCTCCGCTCGCTTTTTTGGCGGTGATCTATTGAAGGGTGAGATTGCAATTATCAATTACAATCTTAATTCGTGTCGTATGCATTCGTAAACTTTTGCTGAGGGAGCAGGATTTGCGAACCAATACGCCGCAGCGCTGACGCAAGGAGCAATTGATGGCCTCCACAATGTTGGTCTTGCCGCTGCTTTTGGGGTAGGGCCGGTAGTGGTGGTGGGACAAGCCCTTGGCGCCTCCTACTGATCGGTGCGGTGACGGCAGTGATGCCGGTAGCGTGGCGGGAGCACGGACCACAAACGCCGAGCCGTGGCGGCACCTCGACAGCCCAGCACCCAAGCCACGCTGCAGCGCGAGGCCCGTTCGACGACCAGCCACCACCAGACTTTGCGCTTGCGCCCGCCGCCGAAGGTCCACATCTCATCCAGTTCCAGGGCTTCCGGTTTGCGGCGTTGGGCCTTTTTCGGCCGGCGACGCGGCCGCTGGGGCAAGGCCAGCACCGCTTTTTTTATCAACTTGGCGATGGTCATCCGTGCCACGCCGGTGGCGCGCACGGTGCTGCGCTGGGAGTTGCGCTCGGTGAGCAAGACCTCGACCTGGGCATACCGCGCCGCCTTGGCCACGGCCGCCGGTACAAACCGCGCCTAGTACCCGCACGCCTTACACTGGTACTTGGGCTGGCCACCTTGCGTGCCGTTGCGGCGAATGTGTTCACTGCCACAGCGGGCATACACGTGTTGCGTATAAACCATGCGCTAATCTACTGCATCACTCCTCAATAGGCCACCACTGCTTTTTTATCCCTCCAGAACAGCCGCAGGCCGGTACGCAGCAGCACCAACCACGCGGCCCCGCCGGCGAAGCCAGCCAGCACGTCGGTAGGGTAGTGAACGTGCAAGTACACGCGGCTGAAACCTACGAGGACAGCAAGGCCAACCAGCGCGGTGGCCACGCCCCAGCGGCCGGTGTGCTGCACCACAAGCCAAGCCAAGCAACCGTAATAAGCCATGCTCATCATGGCGTGACCGCTAGGGAAACTCAGTCCGTATTGGTAGATGAGAGCTGTGGCGGGCCTGGGCCGATGAAACCAGGCTTTTAACAACTCGTTGAGGGCCAAACCGCCACCCATAGCGAGCAACAGTTCCACGGCGTAGCGGCCCAGGCCCCGGCGTTTGAGCAGCAGCGGCACGAGCAGGCTGGCCGGCACGAAGAACATCACCGAACCAAAGAACGTGAGCCGAAACACCCACTGCGTCAACCACGGGGCGGCGGCCCGCAACCGGTCCATTTGCGCAAAGCCCCAGTTATCGAACACCGCCGAGTGCAACCCAAACACCACCCGTGCCAGGAAAAAAAACAGTCCAAACGCCAGCACGAATACCGCTGCGCCCGCCACGGCTTCGGCAGAGAGGAGCCCGGCTTGGGCCATCAGGCGCGCTTGGAAACGGTTCATGGGCAAGCAATTGATGTGGTGCAAGGAGAAACAGGGCCCCGCTAAAACCGCGCCGCGCATGAAAAAAGGCCAACCCGTATGGATTGGCCTTTTTTCGTGCGCTCGGGGAGACTCGAACTCCCACACCTTGCGGAACTGCCGCCTGAAGACAGCGCGTCTACCAATTTCGCCACAAGCGCAGCGGTACCAAAGCAGCAAACTCTGCGGAGTAGGTTGCCGTTTGGTGATACAAAGGTAAGCGGCCGGCGCGGCGCGGCGCAAGCCACGGACCGTTTTTTTCGGTATAGGGGGCCAAGCGCGCCGGGTGCGGGTTGTTTTTCAACCGGTTGAAGCCACACATTTTTTCGATATGCGTCAAACCTCTCCCCCTTCGCCCCCCGCGGCGCGCCCCAGCGGCAACTTCGACCGTGTAGCGTGGTGCTACGACGCACTGGCCGGGCTGGTGTTTGGCGGCAGCCTGCGGCGAGCGCAGCGGGCGGCGCTGGCCGGGTTGCCCGCCGGGGCCCCCTACGTGCTGGTTTTGGGCGGCGGTACCGGTTGGGTACTCACGGAAGTGCTACGCCGTTGCCCCCGCGCCACGGTGCTCTACCTCGAAGCATCGGGCCCGATGCTGGCGCGGGCCGTGGGCCACCTGCGCCGTACGGCGCCGGGTGCGGCCGGACAGGTTGAATTCCGGCGGGGCACTGAGGCGATGCTGGGGCCGGGCGAGCAGTTTGATGCGCTGGTTACGTTTTTTGTGCTCGACTGCTTTCCGCTGGATGTGCTGGGGCCCGCGCTGGACCGACTGGTGGCGGCCCGGCGCCCAACCGCCCCGTGGCTACTGGCCGATTTCTGTCGGCCCCGGTACGGCTGGCAGCGGGCGCTACTGGGGGCCATGTACAGGTTTTTTGGGGCGGTGGCGGCCCTACAGACCCGACGAATGCCCGACCTGCACGCAGCACTGGGCGAGCGGGGACTACACTCGGCGCAACAAGCGTTTTTTTTCGGTGGAGCCATCGAAGGCACCGTGTTTCTACCAGCCGGGCCAGACGATGCGCCGGAATAAACCAGCCCGTTTATCTGAATATGTTTAGGAGCTTAACAGCTAAAAGTGCTAATTTTGGTATTCTTTATTTGTAGGCAACAAAGTTTAGTACTTGTTTTTATACCAAAACTCCTTTTTTTCGCTTACGCTCTTTTCCTCCCTACTGCTATGAAGCGTTTTACGTTATTATTATTCTTGGTCTCGTGCATCGGTTTCAGCCCCGCAGGACTGCGGGCCCAGTCCCAACCTGCAAAGCCCGCCCTCAAGCCCGCCGCGAAGGTTTTACCAAATAAGGCCTTGAAGCCCACTCCGGCCCACAAGCCTGCCCTAAAAGCGGCCCCTGTAGTCCCGAACCCCACCCCGGCAGCTTCCAAGGCCACCACACTCGTCCCACCGCCCGCCCCGGCCCTGGCGGCGGTTCCCGCCCAAGCGGGGGGGCCGGCGGTGCGCTACACCATTGCCTTTCCCAACGCCGTGCACCACGAGGCGCGCATCACGGCCACATTTTC
The DNA here is from genome assembly GCA_031428075.1 of Hymenobacter sp. Classification (GTDB taxonomy): domain Bacteria; phylum Bacteroidota; class Bacteroidia; order Cytophagales; family Hymenobacteraceae; genus Hymenobacter. The sequence continues at coordinate 10,162 of JANPOR010000509.1, forward strand.
GGGCCTGCCGGCGGGGCCGTTGCGCGTGCGCATGGCCCGCAGCTCGCCGGGGCGCTACGCACAGCATGATTTCATCAAGAACGTGTACTACGTAATGGCCACCGACGGCGCCGACCACCCGCTGCCCACGGCACGGCCCGACGCCTTCGGCTGGGACGTAACGCCCAGCCCCGACGGCCAAGTGGTGTTCAACTATACCCTCTATGGTGATCGTAGCGACGGCACCTACGCGGGGATTGACCAGCAGCACGCCCACCTAAACATTCCGGCCACGTTCTGCTACGCATTGGGGCTCGAAGATCGTCCCACTGAGGTACGTTTCGACGCGCCGGCGAGCTGGAAAATCGCCACTCAGCTGCGGCCCGGCGTCGATAAAAACACCTTTACTGCTCCTAATCTGGCTTATTTTATGGATAGTCCAGTGTTGCTGGGGGCCCAGCAAATGCGCAGCTGGACTGAAGGAGATCAAACCCTGGAGTTGGCCGCGCTCTACCTGGGTACATTGCCCGACCTCGACACCTACACCAAAAACGTCCAACGGGTGGTGAAGGAGGAGAAAGCCATTTTTGGTGAACTGCCGACGTTCGATTTTGGACGTTACACCTTTTTGGCCGACTACCTCAGCCAGACTACAGACGACGGAATGGAGCACCGGAATTCGACCTCACTCACGGCCCCGCGCGGCATCCACGGTGAGGAGGCCCTGGCCAACCTGCGCACGGTGGCGCACGAGTTTTTTCACGCCTGGAACGTGAAGCGCTTACGGCCCAAAGACCTGGAACCCTTCGACTTCCAGCGCGCTAACACGAGCGACGCGCTGTGGCTGGCCGAGGGGTTCACGCAATACTACGGGGAATTGGCCATGCGCCGCGCCAAGTTTTACGACGACGAGCAGTTTTTTGAAAAAATCGGGGGTTGGGTGAATGCCCGCCTCAACAGCCCCGGGGCCCGCTACGCCTCGGCCGTCGACATGAGCCGCCAAGCCGTGTTCACCGACGCCGGGGTGAGCATCGACCCCACCAACGTGGCCAACACCTACCTCAGCTACTACACCCAGGGCGCGGGCTTGGCCTTGGTGCTCGACTTGCAGCTGCGCCAGCATCACCGCACCAGCCTCGACAAATACATGCAGGCGCTGTGGCAGCAGTTTGGCCGGCAGCAGACTGGCTACGCCCCGGTGCGCCCCTACACCCTGCCCGATTTGCAGCGCGTGCTGGGCGAAGTGAGCCGCGACACCGTGTTTGCGGGCCGCTTCTTTCGGCAGTACGTGTACGGGCACGAGCAGCCCCGCTTCACCGAGAACCTGCTGACGGCCGGCCTAGCCGTGGTGCCCACCCACGCGCTGGGGGCCGCCCTGCCCCGGCAGGTAGAATTCGACGGCCAGGGACGCTGCCTAGTGACGGTGAATACGCTCATTGGCTCGGGCCTATACAAGGCCGGCATCGACCGCGGCGACCAGTTGGTCGTGCTCGACGGCAAGGCGCTGAAAAGCGCTGCCGACCTCGACGAGGTGCTCCACCACCATTCGCCCAGCGATTTGGTAATGACCCAGGTTCGTACGCGTGGTGGCGTCGACCGCACGTTGCAGCTGGTGCTCACCGAAGACCCCAACGTGCAAATCCAACCGGTGGAATCAGTGCAGAAGATGACCCTCACCCCGGCCCAGAAAACCTTGCGCGACGCTTGGCTTGCTAGTCAGGCGAAGTAGCGCAAAAGGCGGAGCAGGGCTCTAGGACCTGTGTACCAAGGCCCTGCCTCGAAT
>JANPOR010000510.1:0-14378 GCA_031428075.1 Hymenobacter sp.
CCCGGCAACGCGCGTTGCCGGGGGCTTTTTTGGGGCCGGGCCGCCGGGGCCCTTATTTGGTGGCGTCTACTTCGGCTCGGATCATGGCATTGTAGCGCGAGCCGCCGTTGGCTAAGCTGATCAGGCTCCAGCCCCGCCCGATGGCGTAGAGCCAGGTGCGGCTATCCTTGAACTCGAACGTAGGCCGCAGAATCTGGCCGTAAGGCGTGTAGTTGTCCATGAAGTTGGTGGTGTAAAACTTGTCGCCGCTCACGATCCACTCCATGGCCACGTAAAATCCCTCGTCAGGGGCCGGGATGTTGTACGAGCTCAGGTCCACGCTAAACCATTCGCCGCCGCGCGCCGCCGATACCACCACGTTGTCGAGCAGCAAGTCCGAGTTTGGAGCGTTGTAGTTGCCATCGGCCCGGTAAATGCGCACGCGGAAGGGCTCGCGCGGGAAGCCGTTCTCGCCGATGTAGAACGAAACCGACCGGACGTAGCCGAGCTTGCGCTGCTTGTCGTTCTTCATCAGGGCGGCGTACTGGTAGCCAGGCATCCCCTGAAGCATGCCCATGCCGGGGGCCGAAGTGTGGGCCCCGAGTACAGCGGGCTTCATCTTGCTGGCCTGCACCGTCACGCCGGCGAGCTTCACGTCCTGCCGGGGCAGGTCAATGATAAGGTCTTCCATGTTGGCGCCGCGTTTCACGCGCAGGGCCGTGCGCCGGAAGCCCAGCGCCATCACTATCACGGAGTCGTCGAGGGTACGCTCGGGCATGGCTAGCTGGAAGTAACCGTACTCGTTGGTGAGGGCCCCGGTGCCTTCATCGCGCAGGCTGATGGACGCAAACGCCACGGGATCCTTGGTCGACTGGTTCACCACGCGGCCCGTGATGCGACCTTGCTGGGCCCATGCCACGCCCGGCAGCAGGCCGGCGCTCAATAGAAGAAAAAATAATTTTTTTAACATGTAAATCTGGGGGATATAGAGCGGTTAAAAAATGGAAATATTTGCATGAATAGCCATAATGACTTGTTTCGATGCCGCATAACCGGTGCGAATAGAAAAGCTGTTCTGGTACTTGGCGGAGGTACGTTTCCGGACGGACGCGTCTATTTGATCATGTCCACGTCGGCCTTGATCATCGCGTTGTAGCGCTGCCCCTGGCCGTTAGCCAGCGTCATCAGATTCCAGCCCTTGCCGATGCTGTATGTCCAGGTGCGGCTTTCCTTGAATTCGAAGGTGGGCTTCATGATCTGGCCGTAAGGCGTGTAGTCGTCCATGAAGTTGGTGGTGAAAAACTTGTCGCCGCTCACCACCCACTCCATAGCCACGTAAAAGCCTTCGTCGGGGGCCACCACGTTGTAGGGCGACAGGTCGACGGTGTACCACTGCCCGCCCTGCGGGGCTGATACCACCACGTTCTCGGTGAGCAGGTCGGTGTTGGGGGAGTTGTAGTTGCCGTCGGCCTTGTAAAGGCGCACGCGGAAAGGTTCGCGCGGGAAGCCGTTTTCGCCGATGTAAAACGAGACGGTGCGCACGGCCCCGAGGCGCTTGTTTTTGTCGTTTTTCACGAAAAAGGCGTACTGCGAACCTGCCTGGCCCTGGATCATGCCCTCGCCAGGGGTATTGGCCCTGGCCCCGAGGCCCAGATTTTTTATCTTACCGGCTCTCACCGTCACTCCTTGCAGAGCCACGGCCTGCTTGGGCACTTCGATGGTGAGGTTGTCGAGGGCCGCGCCGCGCTTCACGAGCAGGGTTTTGCGGGTGTAGCCCAGGGCCATGATAAGGAGCGTATCCTGGGCGTTCTTGGTGGGCGCGGGCACTACGAATTGGCCGTGCTCGTTACTCAGAGCCCCGATTTGCTCGTCCTTCAGGCCAATGGAGGTGAAGGGCAGCGGCTCTTTCGTAACCTGGTCCACAATTACTCCTTTAAGTAGCACTTGCCCAGGTTGAGACTGGGCAAAGGCGGGTAGAGTGGCACCGAATAATACAATAAAAAATAGATGTCTTAACATGATTAGGTGGTTCAGCGGTAAATACTGCAAATTCTGACGGAAAGATATTATAAAAAAAATTGTCTAAAACAATTATTAGGCCTTTTGTACTAACGTTTTTTGTGGGGACACAAAGTCACCAGGGTGGACTAGCGGAAAAGGGACCATTGCCACCGGTGCCGTATCTTTGTTTAAAGCCTTTCTAAATAACCTATCGCATGGCTGCCGCGGCTCCCTCCCCGTCTGTTTCTGCTACCCGGCGCACGGCCCGCGACTTGCGCGTGGGCGAAACCGGTACCATCTGCTGCCTGGAAGACCCTGTAATGGCCCTCAGGCTGCTCGACATGGGCTGCGTGCCTGGCGTGCGGGTGCGTCTGAGCGGCCGCGCGCCCTTTGGTGACCCGCTGATGCTGGTGCTCGGCGACGAGGAATACACGCTTTCGCTGCGCCGCAGCGAGGCAGCCACCATTTTGCTGAAAGACTAGCGCGGAAAACATGGCAGCGGTTCGGACCATCGCGGCACTACCGGAGGCCGCCCCGGGGGCCCCGGGGCGGCCGGTGCGCATCGCCCTCATCGGCAACCCTAACTCGGGCAAAACTTCGCTCTTCAACCAGCTCACCGGCCTCAATCAGAAGGTAGGCAATTTTCCCGGCGTGACCGTGGACCGTAAGAGCGGCTGGGCCCAGCTCACGCCCGCGCGCCGCGCCGAAATTGTGGACTTGCCCGGCACGTACTCGCTCTACCCCAAAAGCCTCGACGAGCGCGTCATCGCCGACTTGCTCTATGACCCAGGAGCCCCTGGCTACCCGGACTTTGTGGTGGTGACCGTGGACGCCAGCAACCTGCGGCGCAGCTTACTGCTATTCAGCCAGCTGGCCGATTTGGGCCTGCCCGCTGTGCTGGCCTTGAACATGACCGACGTGGCCGAGCGCCACGGCGTGCACATCGACCTGGGGGCCCTCGAAGCCGAGCTGGGCGTACCCGTGGTACCGATGAACGCGCGCAGCGGCAGCGGCGTGGCAGCCCTGAAAATCGTGATGGCCGAGCGCCTGGCCACCCCGCCTGTACGCTTCTGGCAGCCCGACGACGCCCTGCGGCCGCTAGTGCGCCAGCTGCGCGACTATTTTCACCTCCACAACGACTACTTGGCCCTGCACTACGCCCAGCAGGCCGATCATTTAGGCTTCCTCAGCGCCGACGACCGCGCCTACGTGCAGGCGCTGGTGCGGGAATACCGTTTCGATGCCACGGCGCAGCAGGCGCAGGAAACCATCGGCCGCTACGCCCGCATCAACGACATCCTGCTCGAAACCGTGACCGTGACGCGTACTGAGCAGCGCGAACCCGTTAGCAACCGCATCGACCGGGTGCTGACGCACCGGGTGGGTGGCTACCTCATCTTTCTGGCCATTCTGTTCCTGCTGTTTCAGGCCATCTTCGCCTGGGCGCAGTACCCGATGAACTTGATTGACCAGGGTATCGGGGCCCTGAGTGCCTGGCTGCAAGCGCACTTGCCGCCGGGGCCGCTCACGCGGCTGCTCACCGAGGGCGTGCTGGCGGGGCTGGGCGGGGTACTGATTTTCATCCCGCAGATTGCACTGCTCTTTGCCTTCCTGGCGGTGCTGGAGGAAACCGGCTACATGGCCCGCGTTACTTTTTTGATGGATAAGCTGATGCGGCCCTTTGGCCTCAGCGGCAAGAGCGTGGTGCCGCTGATTTCGGGCTTGGCTTGTGCCGTCCCGGCCATCATGGGGGCCCGCACCATCGAGAGCTGGAAAGACCGCATGATCACTATCTTCGTCACGCCCCTGATGTCGTGCTCGGCCCGCATCCCGGTGTTCACGGTGCTGGTGGCGCTGGTGGTGCCCGACCGCAGCGCGGGCGGCGTGTTCAACCTGCGCGGCGTGGCCCTGATGGGCCTGTACCTGTTGGGGCTGCTTTCGGCGCTGGGATCGGCGTGGCTGTTGAAGGTGCTGCTGAAAGCCCGCGAGCGCAGCTACTTCATCATGGAATTTCCGGTGTATAAATGGCCGCGCTGGAAAAACGTGGGCCTGAACATCTACCAAAAAGTGCGGGCTTTTGTGTGGCAAGCCGGCCAGGTAATTGTGGCCATCTCGGTGCTGCTGTGGGGCCTGGCCAGTTACGGCCCCGGCCAGCGCCAGGTCCGCGCCGAAGCCGCTGTGCGCCGCGAAGCCGCCGCGCGCCGCTGGACGCCGGCCGAGCTGAGCCGCCAGGTGGCCTCGGCTCGCCTCGAAACGTCATATGCCGGCTCGTTTGGCCACGCCCTGGAGCCGGCCATCCGCCCGCTGGGCTTCGACTGGAAAATCGGTATTGCGCTGCTCACTTCGTTCGCGGCCCGGGAGGTATTCGTGGGTACAATGAGTACGATTTATAGCGTGGGCCAGGACGCGGACCTGGGCACGGTGCAGCAAAAGCTAGCGGCCGAAAAAGACCTTCGCGGCCGACCGTTTTTTAGCCCGGCGCGGGCGTTTTCGCTGCTGGTGTTCTACGTTTTTGCCATGCAATGCATGAGCACGCTGGCCGTAACATACCGCGAAACCAAGAGCTGGCGCTGGCCCACAGCTCAACTCGTGTATATGACCGGCTTGGCTTACCTGGCATCGACGCTGGTGTGGCAGTTGTGGGGCAGCTGAGGCTGAAGCGGATGGACAAAAGAAATTTTTGCCGGGCATTGTAACGAACAGGGCATAGGCCAGGTAGCTGGGGTAACCTTCCGGGCTCCGCTCCCGGGGCCCTCCGCGCATCCGCTAATCCTTCTTCCCAAGGCCCAATGAAAGACCTGCTCCTACCCGCGCTGCTGTGGTTGCTGGCCCTTGTACCCGCCCGGTGCCAAACCACCCCCAATGCCCCAGCGCAGCCGCGGCCGGTGGCTGCTTTCCACGCCGTCAACGTCAGCAGCGGCGTGGAGTTGTACCTCGTTTCCGGCCAGCCCGCGCAGGTGGCTGTGAGTGCTACTACCCCGGAAGACCGCGACCGAATCGAAACGACCGTGACCAATGGCGTGCTTCATATCTCGTTCGACCACTCCAAAGCGAAGTGGGACCGACACGCGCCCGACAAGCACCTGCGCGCCTACGTGACGGCCGACCGTCTCACCGCCCTCACGGCCAGCAGCGGCGCTTCGGTGCAGGTAAAAGGCCGCTACGCGACCGACAGCCTGCAAATCGACCTTTCGTCGGGGGCCTCATTACGGGCCGATTTTGCCACCACGGCCTTGTCTGTGCGCATGGGCAGCGGCAGCGACGCCACCTTGACCGGGCACACTACCCGCTTGGATGTGCGGGCCGGCAGTGGTAGTACGTTCAACGGCAAAGACCTGCCCGCCGCCCGTTGCCAGGCCGAGGCCAGCAGCGGCGCCACCGTGCAGATTGTAGCCGAGCAAACGCTGGCCGCCACCGCTAGCAGCGGCGGCAGCGTCCGCTACAGCGGCGCGGCCGTGGCGAGCAAGTCTGCCAGCAGCGGCGGCTCCATCAGCCATCGCTAGGGCCCCTGGCCCGCCGGCTGGTCCGCTTTTTACATCCCCAGCAAAAACACGGTGGGCACTTTGTGCAGCGCTGGGGCCGCCTGCTTGCGCCACTCGCCTACTGGCAAGGTGCGGATAAATTCGCCGAGGCCCGTCACGTCGGCCGCCACGCAAAGGCGGGTGCCGGGCTGCAAATGGGCCAGCAAGTCGGTCAGCAGGGCGTCGTTGCGGTAAGGCGTTTCGATGAACAGTTGCGTTTGGTGGCGCTGCTGGGCCTCGCGCTCCAGGGTCTTGATGGCGGCGGTTCGGGGCCCTCGCTCAATGGGTAGGTACCCGTGGAAGGCGAACTGCTGCCCGTTCAGGCCCGAGGCCATCAGGGCCAGCAACAGGGACGAGGGCCCCACCAGCGGCACCACGGGCAGGCCCAGGCGGTGGGCTTCGGCGGCCAGCGCGGCGCCGGGGTCGGCGATGCCGGGACAGCCTGCTTCGCTCAGCACGCCGGCGTCCAAGCCTTCGTTCAGTAGAGGGTCCAGGGCAGCGCGCACTTCGGCCGGGCTGCTGTCCTTGTCAATTACCGCGAAGCGAATGTCCTCGATTACCCGTGCCGGGGCCACGCTCTTCACGAAGCGGCGGGCCGTGCGGGCGTTTTCCACCAGAAAATAGGAGAGGCGTCCCACAGCGGTTACCACCTGCGGCGGCAGTACCTGTGCGGCCGTGTCGTCGGCCAGGGGCGTGGGAATGAGGTACAGCAAAACGGAATGCAAGATGGAAACGAGCCGGCAAGTACGCGGAAAATGGTAAGTTTTCGAGTGAAAAAAACAGCTATGTAATGGCCGACGAGCCGGACTCCAGCGGCATCACCAGTAGCAGGAACACAACTAGGAAACTGCCAATCGAGGCAAGCCATAGGGCCCAATGCAGCGAGTGGGACCCGCGCCCGGCAAATGCAGCGCGCACGGGCAACAAAAGCAGCGGTGTTTCGCAAGTCGGTGCCAACCGGCTTGCGTGTACGGCCCGGTACGCGCTGCGGTAAGCGTGTTCGGCCCGCATTAAGTACGCAAAATCCTGCAAATTTAGCGAATCAAGGTGCGCATCGCAACGGGCCAGGAAGTTCTGGTAGCGCCAGCCAAGCTCGCCATCCGTGAGGTTGTCGCCCAGACCTTCTTGGTAGGAATAAAGTAACCAGGCGGCCGGCTGGACCAGCGTGTCGGCCATGTTGGTTAGCACGGGGCAGGCGTAGTAGCACGTGGCGTAATGGTGCCGGGTACCGTCTTTTCCTTGGCTATATTCGGATGCTGCGTAACGTCCCGTCACAGATCTGCTCACCACAAATGGACCTCGTAGCCGAAAGAGATACGCCTTATTGGGCCGAGCCAGCTCCGGCACACTGTACACATCGCGCACCGCACCCAAGCGGTAGTGGAGGTAATTGTATTCGCACACGCCCACCGCGATGACGATTGGCCAAACCAGCATCAGCGGCAAGCGCCGGGTTTCGCCTTTGAAATTGCGAGCCAGTAGCGCCCACGGATGCCACAGCAGCCAGCAAGCGCCGAAACCCGCCACTGCTGGCACCCCAATACTCCACCAGCGGTCTAAGGCCCAAGGCCGTAGCAGTGTGGTAAGGCCCGCGTAGCCCGCTACGAAAGCAACCAGTACGACAAAATAGGGCCCCACTAGGCAGCGCAGCCGCCACGGCCACGAGCGAAACCAGGAGGCAAAGAAGTCAACGAAGCGGCTTGGCATTGTGCAACTACCCCACAAACGCCTGTACCAGCTCAAATACCGCCTCGGGTTGCTCAGCGTGGAGCCAATGACCGGCGTTGGGCACAGTAACCACTTCGGAGTTCGGAAACAGGGCCGGGATGGCGTGGAGCTTGTCCTCCGCAGTAATGTAGTTTGAAAGACCCCCACGCACAAACAGCGCCGGCTTCAGAAAGGGCCCGCCCGTGATTTCTTCGCCCACGGCCGGCATGGCCCCCGTCAGCACCGGCACGTTGATGCGCCAGGCGAAGGCGTTGGCCTCGTCGCGGTACAGGTTTTTCAGCAAAAACTGTCGGGTGCTCAGGTTACCCACGTGCCGAGCCAGTGCTGCGTCGGCTTCCTGCCGGTTACCTAGCGCGGCCAGATTCACCCCGCGCAGCCCGGCGAGTACCCCGTCCTGGTGCGCCATGGCGGAAAAGCCGGGCGCGATGTCGAGCACGATGAGCCTGGCTAGGCGCACGGGGTGGTCGAGGGCGAAGCGCATGGCCACCTTACCGCCCATGCTGTGGCCCATGAGTGTGGTGTCGGGCCCCAGGTCGAGGTGGTCGAACAAAGCCAGCACGTCGGCAGCCATGGCGCCGTAGGTGTGCTCGGGGCTGTGGAAGGAACGGCCGTGGTTGCGCAAATCCACACTTACTACGCGCAGGCCTGCTTCCTGGGCCCAGCGGCGGGCCAGGGTCTGCCAGTTGTCGAGCGTGCCGAACAGACCGTGAAGGATAACCAGGGGCCGTCCCTGGCCTTGGTCGAGGTAATGAAGCAGCGGTGCAAGCATGGGGCAAAGGTCGGGCGTGGCCGTCGTTCGGCCGGCGCCCAAACGCAGAATTAGGCCCAGGCCCAGGCCACAGTGCGCCGGTCGGTGGGCACTGAGCGCAGGAACTGGGTCAGCGGCTCTAGGTCGGCGAGTAAGGAAGTGAGGACGATTTCGCGCCCGTCGTGCAGCAGCAGGCGCACATAGTTATAAGGGGCCCAGAACGTGGCCCGCGTGCGGCAGGTCACGCGTTGCACCCGCGCCACGTCGCGCCGCTCGAAGTACTGCCGCTGGCCGTTTTGATAAACCTCCAGGCGGTTTTCCTTGGGTTGCAGCACCAGCACGGTGTCGCGATTCAGTACCCAGTAGCGCAGGTGCAGCACGAGGGCCGGGGCCCCCAGCACCAAGGACACGGCCACCAGCCCGGCGGCCAGGCTCCACTCCAACGGGCTGCCGCTGCCGCGGGCCCCCATCAGCAGGGCCGGTACCACGCTCAGGCCGGAGCCCAGCGCTAGCAGCGGCCACGCCAGCAGCCGCAGCTGCCGCGCTGCCGTTGGGCGATAGGTATGGGTGCGCCTACCGAACCACCCGGCCACCCACCGCGCCGAGCCCAGCACCAAGGCCAGCACCGCTAGAAACTCGAACAGCGGGCGCAGTAAAACAAACTTCATAGAGCAAAAGCGGTACGGTGGCCAAAGGTAGGGGCCCCAGGGACGGTTTGCTTTGCCGTAATAAGTGCCGTATCTTTGCGCCGAAGTTTGGTATTCAATCTGAAAAGAGGGGACGCGAAGTCCCCTCTTTTTTTGTCCTAGTCTAGGTTAACTTTATGGTTCTCGACCGCGCTTTAGTGCTGCAGATGCTCCACGACGCCATCGGCAACGACGTGGACGTGTTCATGGTGAATCTTACCGTCTCCGATTCGGTTCTACCCAAAGTGACGGTCACCCTTGACGGGCCCTTGGGACTGGGCATCGAGGAGTGCGCTAAGGTGAGCCGCCGCTTGGCTCGCCGCATCGACGAGCACTACGGCGAGGAAGCCGCCTACTCGCTCGAAGTGACCAGCCCCGGCGCCGACCAGCCTCTCACCGACCCGCGCCAGTACCAGCGCCACGTGGGCCGTTCGTTGGCCCTCAAGCTGGCCGACGGCACCGAGAAAGCCGGCGTGCTGCTTGCCTTTACTCCTGAAGGCATCGAAATTGCCGAAGTTGTCAAAGCCAAAACAAAAAAGACCATTCTGCCCGCCGCCTTTTATGCCTTCGGGGATATAAAAGAGGCTAAAGTTGTTATCTCTTTTAAGTAACCCTCTGTCATGCTGACGAAGGAAGCATCTTATCACGGCTGCTTTCGTCAGGATTACTAACTCAACCGGCGCGGCTGTGATAAGATAATTCGCTCCGCTCAGTATGACAATAAGCAAATGAATAGCAACGAACTAATCGAATCCTTCGGCGAATTTGCTCGCAGCAAAAATATCGATCGACCCACGATGATGTCCATCTTGGACGATGTGTTCCGCACGATGATTCGCAAGAAATTTGACGAGGACAGCAATTTCGACGTCATCATCAACCCCGATAACGGCGACCTGGAAATATGGCGCAACCGCGAAATCGTGGACGATAACTCGGAGGATATCTGGGATTTCGACAAGATTCCGCTGGGCGACGCCCAAAAAATAGAGCCCGATTTCGAGGTTGGGGAAACTTTGCCTGAGTCCATCAAGCTGGAGGACTTTGGCCGCCGCGCCGTGCTCATGGCCCGCCAAACGCTGATTCAGCGCGTGAAGGATCTCGAGCGCGACAACCTGTACCAGAAGTATAAAGACCAAGTGGGCGAAATCGTGACCGGCGAGGTATACCAAGTATGGAGCCGCGAGGCTCTCATCATGGACAAGGACGACAATGAGCTGGTGATGCCCAAGGGCGAGCAAATCCCCAAGGACCGCTTTCGCAAGGGCGATACTGTGCGCGCCGTGGTGCACCGCGTGGAAGTGGTGAACGGTACACCCAAGATCATCCTCTCGCGTGCCGCGCCGGCTTTTTTAGAGCGGCTGTTTGAACTGGAAGTGCCCGAGATTTACGACGGCCTCATCACCATCAAAAATGTGGTGCGCGAACCCGGCGAGCGCGCCAAAGTGGCCGTAGAGAGCTACGATGAGCGCATCGACCCTGTAGGAGCCTGCGTGGGCATGAAAGGCAGCCGCATCCACCCTGTGGTGCGTGAGCTGGAAAACGAGAACATTGACATCATCAACTACACCGACAACCTAGAGCTTTACATTGCCCGGGCGTTGTCGCCAGCCAAGGTTGGTTCGATGAAAATCAACCCCGAGAATGGCCGTGTGTCGGTGTTCATGAAGCCCGATCAGGTGAGCTTGGCCATTGGCCGCGGCGGAGCCAACATCAAGCTGGCCAGTCGGTTGGTGGGCATGGAAATTGACGTGTTCCGCGAAGCCATTGACTACGAGGAAGACATTTCGCTCGAAGAGTTTAGCGACGAGATAGAGCCTTGGATCATTGCCGAACTGAAGAAAATTGGCCTCGATACCGGTCGCGCTGTGCTGGCCGTGAAGAAAGACGACATCGTGCGGCGTACGGAATTGGAAGAAGAGACCGTAGATGACCTGTACCGCGTCATCCGCCAGGAATTTGCCGACGACGACGACCTCGACGAAAACCGCTTGGAAGCGGCTAAATCGCAGGCGGCCACGACTCAGGCACCGATTGCAGAAGCCCCCGCGCCAGCCGATGTTGCGGCCACTGAGGAAGCGGGCGCTAGCTCAGCCGCCGAAGCAGCCCAATGACGGCCGGGCGGCCGGTACGGCAAGGACGTTAAATCGCGCTGATAGGCGCGGTTTGCGCCTCGTTAGCAAGATTTAATGTAATACCTTTGCACTTAGAAGCGTATTGTTCGCGAGATATATAGAATGGCGGAAGCAACCCCGAAACGGCTACAACAGGCGGCCAAAGACCTGGGAATTGGTATGGACACGGCCGTCGCGGCCTTGGCCAAAAAAGGAACGCAAGTAGAAAACAAGCCCACTACGAAGCTGACCGCTGAGCAAGTGGGCCTGTTGGAGAAAGAATTTGCTTCGTCGGCACTCGACCGGCAGGAATCGCAGAAAATCATTCAGGCTAAGCGCCAGAGCGATTTAGACGCGGCCACCAAGCCCGCTCCTGTTCCAGCGCGCCCGGGCCCAGCCCCAGCGGCTCAGCCGGCTTCCAAGCCCGTGATCGTGGCGGCCGCCCCCGTCCCTGCGCTGGTGGTGGCTCCTGCCGCCCCCGTGGTGGCCGCGCCGATGGTGCCTGAAACTCCGGCCATTCCGGGGTTGAAGGTGATGGGCAAAATCGAACTCGATAGCAGAGGCCGGGTGGTATCCCCCCGCTCAAAGCCCGTCGAAGTGCCCGCGGCCCCGGCTGCTGTTGCTCCAGCGGCACCAGTTGCCCCGCAGCCGGTGGTAGCTCCGGCTCCAGTAGCGGCCCTTGTCGCTGCCGCACCGGCCCCAGTGGCACCGTCACAACAGCCGGCCCCGGCCGCGCCGGTTGTAGCGGCCCAACCTGCCGCTGCGGCTCCGGTGGCTACCCATCTCATTTCACCGGTTCCTGCTGCGCCTGCGCCTACGGCACCTTCGACTGCAGCTCCTGTGGCTGCTCTGGCGACTGAAGAACCAGCGGCAGGCACCATCACCGCCAGAGCTGACCAGCTGAAGGGCCTCACGGTGTTGGGAAAGATCGATCTTTCGGCCACTGGCAACGACCGCCGGGGGCCCGGGGGCCGCGGCCCCCGGCCAATTGCCTCGTCTGACGTTAACAAGCGCGGCCTACCCAGCGGGCCGGGCCAGAAAAAACGTGTTCGCCTGCCTGGCCCTCCAGGTTCAGGTCCAAGTACGGGTGCGAGCGCCCCAGGCCAAGGTGGTGGCTATCAAGGAAACCGCCCTGGCCAGGGCAGCACTGCCCGGCCCGGCGGACCTGGCCAACGCCCCGGGGCTCCCGGCCAGCGCCCCGGCCAAGCCGCACCCAAGCCCAACGCTCCGGCCCTCACGCCTGAACAGGCCGAGCGTCAGATTCAGGAGCAGATCAAGGCTACGCTGGCTAAGCTCGGCGGCAATAAAACGAACCAGACCAACCGCGCTAAGTACCGCCGAGACAAGCGCAGTATGTTGGCTGAAGACCGCGAGGCGCTGCGTGCCCAAAACGAACTGGATGCTAAGATCCTCAAGCTCACCGAATTTATCTCGGCCAATGATTTGGCTTCGCTAATGGACGTGAATGTGAACGAGGTCATCAAGGTGTGCTTGGGCATGGGCATGTTCGTGTCTATCAACCAGCGCCTCGACGCGGAAGCAATCACCGTGATTGCCGACGAGTTTGGCTTTGACGTAGAGTTCCTGTCGGCCGAAGAGGAGGAAATTGCCATCGACGCTGGCGACGTTGAGGAAGATCTGCGGCCTCGTGCGCCGATCGTGACCATTATGGGTCACGTCGACCACGGCAAAACTTCGCTGCTCGACTACATCCGCGATGCGAGCGTGGCCAAGGGCGAAGCGGGCGGCATCACGCAGCACATTGGAGCCTACGAAGTGCGGACCAAGTCGGGCCAGCCCATCACTTTCCTCGATACGCCGGGCCACGAAGCTTTTACGGCCATGCGGGCCCGCGGCGCCAAGGTTACGGACATTGCCATCATTGTGGTAGCGGCCGACGACTCGGTAATGCCCCAGACCAAAGAAGCCATTAACCATGCCCAGGCGGCTGGTGTGCCAATTATCATCGCTCTCAACAAGGTTGACAAGCCCAGCGCTAACCCAGAAAAAATCCGCGAGGAGCTGTCGCAAATCAATATCCTGGTTGAGGAATGGGGCGGCAAGTACCAGAGCCAGGAAGTGTCGGCCAAGTCGGGCATCGGTATCGAAGAACTACTGGAAAAGGTGTTGCTCGAAGCCGAGTTGTTGGAACTGAAAGCAAACCCCGACCGTAACGCCATCGGCACCGTGATCGAAGCCTCGCTCGACAAGGGCCGCGGCTACGTAACGACGGTGCTGGTGCAGACCGGCACCCTGAACGTGGGTGATGTAGTGTTGGCCGGCCCGCACTACGGCCGCGTGAAGGCCATGACCGACCACCGCGGTAAGAAAATGAAAACGGCCCCGCCCGCCACGCCGGTGCAGGTGCTAGGTCTTACCGGGGCCCCGCAGGCCGGTGACCGCATCCAAGTGATGGAAACGGAGCGCGAAGCCCGCGAAATTGCCACGCAGCGTTTGCAACTAGCCCGCGAACAAACTATTCGAACTAAAAAGCACATCACACTCGACGAGATTGGCCGCCGCTTGGCCATCGGATCGTTCAAAGAGTTGAACATTCTGGTGAAGGGCGACGTGGACGGTTCGGTGGAAGCGCTGTCAGACTCGCTGCTGAAGCTGAGTACGCCGGAAGTAAAGGTGAACATCCTCTCGAAAGGGGTGGGGGCCATCTCGGAAAGCGACGTGCTGCTGGCCTCGGCCTCCGATGCCATCATCATCGGCTTCCAGGTGCGACCCTCGCAAAGCGCCCGCAAGCTGGCCGAGCAGGAGCAGATTGACGTGCGCCTGTACAGCATCATTTACAACGCCATCAACGAGGTAAAAGACGCCATGGAGGGCATGCTGGCCCCGACTGTGCAGGAAGTGGTGGTGGCTAATGCCGAAGTGCGGATTGTATTCAACATCACCAAAGTCGGCACCATCGCCGGCTGTATGGTGACGGATGGCACCTTCACCCGTAAAACCCGCGTGCGGGTGGTGCGCAACGGTATCGTACTGCACACCGGCGAAATCCAGGACCTCAAGCGCTTCAAAGACGACGTGTCGGAAGTGCGCCAAGGCTATGAGTGTGGTATTTCTATCAAGAACTTCAACGAGTTGCAAGAAGGCGACAACATCGAAGGCTTTGAAGAGAAAGAGATCAAGCGGACGCTATAGTGGGATGCCAACGGTTTGTTGGCAACTCTCAAAGGTTTCAAAATACAGACGCTCGATAACGAAGAAGCCCCGCCTGCAATCGCAGACGGGGCTTCTTCGTTGCCATGAAAAGCAAAGATAATCCGCTAAAAAAACAGGAATCGCTTACGCTGGGGATGGTTGTGGACTAAGGGCTTACCAACTGGGTTGGCCCCGCCGGCCGGGTGCATCTGGCCGCGCTTCTGCTTGCGGGTGCCGCGTGCTTCCCGAAATTTGCGCACCGTGAAGCCCCCGGCTTTGGTATCGTACTGCCGGGCGGGACCCGCTGCCCGGCCGAAGCTGGTGTTGCCGGTGCTCAGGCCGGTGCGGGCCTCCAGCAGTTGCATCTGCTGCTCGTGCTGAATCTCTTCGGGCGTCATGTTAGCCCGGCGCGGATCGGGCGCGCGCGCCGGTGTGGCACCAACGCCGC
>JANPOR010000511.1:0-3959 GCA_031428075.1 Hymenobacter sp.
GCAGAATGCTGGACGAGACCCACGGCGCAGCCGAAACCGAGCCGCTGGTGCGGCCTTCCACAGGTACCACGGCGTGGCCGGGCAGGTAGGGGGCCAGGTCGGCCACCACACCGATGGGCCCTACGCCGGGCCCCCCGCCGCCGTGCGGGATGCAGAAGGTTTTGTGCAGGTTCAGGTGGCACACGTCGGCCCCGATGGCGGCGGGCGAGGTAAGGCCCACCTGGGCGTTCATATTGGCGCCGTCCATGTACACGCGGCCGCCGTGCCGGTGAATGAGGTCGCAGATTTCGACGATGGTTTCCTCGTACACGCCATGGGTGCTGGGGTAGGTCACCATGAGGGCGGCGAGGCGGTCGGCGTACTTGTCGGCTTTTTCATACAAGTCCTGCACGTCGATGTTGCCGTCTTCGGTGCTCTTTACCACCACCACCTCCATGCCCGCCATCACGGCCGAGGCGGGGTTGGTGCCGTGGGCCGAGGCCGGGATGAGGGCCACCGTGCGATGGTGGTCGCCGCGGGCCTCGTGGTAGCCGCGAATGGCCAGCAGGCCGGCGTATTCCCCCTGGGCCCCGGAGTTGGGCTGCAGGCTGATAGCCGCAAAGCCGGTCACTTCGCACAGCCACGTCTGCAAATCCGAGAAAATCTGCTGGTAGCCCTTCGTCTGCTCCAGCGGCGCGAAGGGATGCAGCTGCCCAATTTCGGGCCACGTCACCGGAATCATTTCGGCGGTGGCATTCAGCTTCATCGTGCAAGAGCCGAGCGGAATCATGCTGTGGGCTAAGCTGAGGTCTTTGTTTTCGAGCTGCTTCATGTAGCGCAGCAGCCCGTGCTCGGCGTGGTGCGTGCTGAAGACCGGGTGCGTGAGGTAGTCGCTGGTGCGCACAAGGGCCTCCGGCACCATCAACTCGATTTCCTCCCGCAGGGCGGGCTTGTCCGTCTCTTTGCCCAGCACTTTGCCGAACACGTCGAGGATGTCTGCCACGTCGTGCAACTCGGTGTTCTGGTTGAGCGAAAGGCCCACCCGTACCTCGCCGAAGTAGCGGAAGTTGAGGCCCCGGGCCTCGGCTTCCTGCCGCACAGCGTGCTGCAGCTCGGCGCTCTCCAGGCGCAGGTTCAGCGTATCGAAGTAGTGCTCGTTGGTTTGCTCAACACCTAAGGCGTGCAGGCCGGTGGCCAGGGTTTGGGCCAGGGCGTGGGTGTTGACGGCGAACTGCTTGATGCGCTGAGGGCCATGGTATACGGTGTACATACCGGCCAGCACGCTCAGCAGCACCTGCGCGGTGCAGATGTTGGAGGTGGCTTTTTCGCGGCGGATGTGCTGCTCGCGGGTTTGTAGGGCCATGCGGTAGGCCTTGTTGCCGGCCGCGTCGATGCTCTGGCCGATGAGGCGTCCGGGAATTATACGCTTGAACTGGTCTTTGCAAGAGAAGAAGCCGGCGTGGGGCCCCCCGTAGCCCATCGGCACGCCGAAGCGCTGTGAGTTGCCCACGCACACGTCGGCTCCCAACTCACCGGGCGGCGTCAGCAGCGTGAGGGCCAGCAGGTCGGCCGCCATCACCACGAACACGTCGTGTCGGTGGGCGCTGTCGACGAAGTCTCTGTAGTCGAAAACCTCGCCGTCGGCCCCCGGGTACTGTACCATGGCCCCGAAGAAATCGGGGCCGCTGAGGTCAATTTCGCGGTGGTCGCCCACCACTAGCTCGATGCCTACGGGCGTGGCACGGGTGTGCAGCAAGTCGATGGTTTGGGGTAATACCTGCTCCGAAACGAAGTACTTGTGGGCTCCTTTTTTCTTCGTCTGCGAGTGCAGCATGTGCATGGCTTCGGCTGCGGCGGTGCCTTCGTCGAGCAAGCTAGCGTTGGCGATTTCGAGGCCGGTGAGGTCAATCACCATCGTCTGGTAATTGATGAGGGCTTCGAGGCGACCCTGGGCAATTTCGGCCTGGTAAGGCGTGTAGGCGGTGTACCAGCCGGGATTTTCGAGGATGTTGCGCTGGATGACCGGCGGCAGCGTGGTGTCGTGGTAGCCCAGGCCGATGTAGCTCTTAAAGACTTGGTTCTGGCCGGCAATCTGCTTGAACTTTGCCAAAAAGGCCCGCTCGCTGAGGGCGGCGGGTAGGTCGAGCGGGCGCTGGAGGCGGATAGCGGCCGGTACGGTTTCGGCGATGAGCTGCTCGATGCTGGCCACGCCGATGGTGCGGAGCATGGCCGCTTGGTCGGTGGCCCCGGAGGCATTGTGGCGGGCTTCAAAAACGTCGGCGGGCTGGGGTTTCAGCGGCATCGTAAAGAAATGAAGTAGGGGTGGGGCTTGAGAGCGGTGTAACAAAAGTACGCCCGAAACGTCCCGGCAGCGCGGCGCTAACCCGTAGCTTTGCCCAAATTTCCCGCCCGTTCCACTCTATTTGACTATGCTAAAAATTGGTTTGCTCTGCGAAGGCAAGACCCCGCCCGACCGCCGTGTGCCCCTCACGCCCAAGAAGTGCGCCGAGGCCCAGAGCACGTTTCCCGGCCTGCAAGTCGTGGTGCAAAGCAGCCCGTTGCGCAGCTACACCGACCAGGAATACCGCGACCTCGGACTCGAAGTGCGCGACGACGTGTCAGATTGCGACCTGCTGATGGGTGTGAAGGAGGTGCCAGTGCCTTTGCTGCTGCCGGGCCAGACGTACCTGTTTTTCTCGCACACCGTCAAGCAGCAGCCCGTCAACCACCTCTTGCTGCACACCGTGCTGGAAAAAGGCATCACGCTCATCGACTACGAGCTGCTGACCAATGAGCGCAGCGAGCGCATCGTGGCCTTCGGGCGCTACGCTGGTATCGTGGGGGCCTACAACGGCCTGCTTACCTATGGCCGCAAGCATGGCTTGTTCGCCCTCAAACCAGCCCACGAGTGCACCGATATGGACGACATGCAGGAAGAATATTTCAAGGTGCACAAGCTGCCACCGATTAAAATTGCCGTGACCGGCACCGGCCGCGTGGCCCAGGGGGCCCTGGAAGTGCTCAGCCGCATGGACATCCGGCGGGTGAGCGTGTACGACTACCTGTACCACGACTACACCGAGCCCGTGTACACGCAGCTCTGCTCGGCCGATTACAACCGCCGCCGCGACGGCCGGGTCTGGGACACGGCCGATTTTCATAGCCACCCGGAGCAGTACGAGTCCGCGTTTGGCTTGTTTGTGCCCGTCACGGACCTGCTGATTGCCTGCGCGTTTTGGCACCCGGCGGCCCCGCGCCTGTTCGAGCTGGCCGACACCCGCCGGCCCGATTTCCGCATCAATACCATCGCCGACGTAACCTGCGACGTGAACGGCTCCATCCCGGTCACGCAGCGCAGCACCACCATCCCCGATCCTGCCTTCGACTACGACCCTGCCTCCGGGGCCCTGGTCCCGCCCTATTCGGGCCCCGGCAACATCACCGTGATGGCTGTCGATAACTTGCCCTGCGAGCTGCCCCGCAACGCCAGCCGCGACTTCGGCCGCCAACTGCTCGACCACGTGTTCCCGCAGTTTTTCAACGAAGATGCGGGCCGGGTATTGGCGCGGGCGACCATCGCCAAAAATGGGCAACTGACCGAACGGTACGCGTATTTGGCGGAGTACGCCGCAGCTCCCCGGTAGGGGATGGCCGGCGGAAGTAGCCGATAACAGCAGTGACAGGCAAAGCCACGCCCTACTGAGCGTGTCTTGTGGCCTGCGTCGCCATTCAGCAAATACTCTGACCCGCCTGGTAACCCTATGTCCGGTTTCACTGCAAATTGAGGAAAGTCGAACTGGCTATATACTGCTTACGAAGCGGCCACAGTCGCGCTTTTGAAATGTAGATGATAAAAATTGGGTTAATAAATACTGTACCGTATATTTTATATATTTACAATATAAACCAAGAAAAAATTTACTATGAATTCTCGCAGGCACTTTCTTGAGCAAGGAAGCCTAGGTTTTCTTGCTGCACTG
>JANPOR010000512.1:0-7192 GCA_031428075.1 Hymenobacter sp.
GAATCGGCAGCGTGAGCAGCGTGGGCACGCAGCCGCTGAGCGGGCTCACCCCGAAGGTCGAGTACAGCTTCATCGTCTCCTGCTGCACCTTGGTCGGGTCGTCGCCGAGCTTTTCCTTGAGGGCGTCAATCTCGGGCTTCAGCACCTTCATGCGGGCCTGGCTCTCATAAGTTTTGTAGGTGAGTGGCCACGTCACGAGCTTGATAAGCAGCACCAGTAGCGCGATAATCAGGCCATAGGACTTGATGTACTGCGCCAGGAAGTGAAACACCGGCAGCACGATGAAACGATTCACCCACCGAAACAAGCCCCAGCCCAAGTACACGTTACGGTCGAAATCGGGGGCCACGCCCTTGAGCAAGTCGAAGGAATTTGGCCCGAAAAAGTAGCGGAACTGGCCGCGCCCCTGCTCCACCTCGGCCACCGGACTGGTGAGCGTGGTGCTCATGGTTTTAATAAACGTCGAGTCGCCCAAATCCACCGCCGAGTTGAAGGTGCCGCCGCTGAACGGCTGCCCGTCGGCGATGAGGCCGGCCACGAAAAAGTCGTGCTTGTGCGCAGCCCACTTAACAGGGCCCTCAGCTTTGCTTTCCTCGGGCTTCTCGCTAGTCTCGGCCAGGGCCGTATGGTTACCGGTAGCCAAATAGTGGTTGATGGTGGTGTGGTTGCGGTTCTGCTTGAGGTCTTGCTCGGTCTGGCGCACCCGGTCGTAGAACGTGAACGTGAGGGGCTCCTGGGCTACCGTGCGCTCTAAGCCACTGAGGCGCAAGTCATACGACAGCTCGTAGCTGTCGGCGGGCAGGCTATAAGTCTGTACGATTGTGCCGCCGGCCACTGGCGCGGTGAAGGTGATGCGCTGGGTAGTGCCCGCCGTCGTCACGGCCGAAGGCTGGAAGTTGAGGTCCGAAAACTTAATTGTTTTGCCGTCCACCGTGCGAAAGCGAGTATCGAGGCGGGCGCTTTGGGCGTCGATCAAGTCCAGCGGCTTGCCGAAAAAGGTCTTATACTTATTCAGGCGCACGGCCGCCACACGTCCGCCCCGGGTAGAAAAAGTGACGGTCAGGTTGGCGTTTTGCAGCGTTGCGTCGCGCACGGGGCCCGCGGCTGAGTCGAGCGGCGCGTCGGGGGCCAGGGCGGGCACAGCGGCCACGGCCGTCGCAGGGGCGGCCGTGGCGCCGGTTTTGGCCGTAGCCGCGGCAGCTTCTTGCTTTCTGGCCTTCTCCACATCCGCCGTTTTAGGGCTGAAGAAGAACAAATACACCAAAATCAGGGCCGATATGAGAACCAGGCCGGTAGCGGAATTCCTATCCATTTAAAGTAACTATGAAACGAAGCGCAAAGGTACGGCGGCCCCCGGCGATGGCGCGGGGAATTTGTAGCACGGGCTTGGTAGTCTGCGTCGCTGCCCGATTACCGGCAGGACAAAGCGAGCAATGCGGATTACCAAGTCCGCGCTATGATTTTACCCCTTGTGGTACTGCATGGCGGCCCGCACGAAGCGCACGAACAACGGATGCGGGTTTTCGACGGTGCTTTTTAGCTCGGGGTGGAACTGCCCGGCCACGAACCACGGGTGCATTGCCTGCGGCAGCTCGATGATTTCGACCAAGCCCGTGTCCGGGTTCGTGCCCGAAGCCTGCATACCGGCGGCCTCAAACTGGCTCAAGTACTCGCCGTTAAACTCGAAGCGGTGCCGGTGCCGCTCGCTGATGTGGGGCCGACCGTAGGCTTTGGCTGCGCGCGAGCCCCGGCGTAAATCGCAGGCGTAGGCCCCCAGGCGCATAGTGCCGCCTTTTTGGGTTACAGCCTTTTGGGCTTCCATCATGGCGATGACGGGGTGGGGCGTAAGGGGGTCCATCTCCGTGGAGTTGGCCTCAGGCAGGCCCAGCACGTGGCGGGCGTACTCCACTACGGCCACCTGCATCCCCAGGCAGATGCCGAAGAACGGGATACCGTTTTCGCGCACGTACTGCACGGCCGCAATCTTGCCTTCGAAGCCCCGCTCGCCGAAGCCGGGGGCCACGAGCACGGCGTCGACGCCGCGTAGGTACTCGGCCACATTCTCGGGCGTGAGGTTATCGGATTGGATGCTGCGTACCTTCACCCGGCACTCGTTGAAGGCCCCGGCGTGCACGAATGCCTCATTGATGGATTTGTAGGCATCGGGCAGTTCCACGTACTTGCCCACCAAGGCGATGGTGACTTCCTCGGTAGGATTTTTGAGGCGGCCCAGAAAGTCTTTCCACACTTCCAAATCGGGCTGCGGGGCTCCACCGGTCAGCTTCAAGCGCTTAATTACCCGCTCGTCGAGCTGCTCTTTCAGCATGAGCAGCGGCACCGAATAAATGGTGTCGGCGTCGAGCGCTTCGATGACGGAGTTGATTTTGACGTTGCAAAAAAGAGCGATCTTGCGGCGCATCTCGGCCGGAATCGGATGCTCGGAGCGGCACACCAGGATATCGGGTTGCAAGCCAGCCTCGCGCAAATCCCTGACCGAGTGCTGAGTAGGTTTGGTCTTCAACTCGCCGGCCGCGGCCAGGTAAGGCAGCAGCGTGAGGTGGATCACCAGCGAGTCGTTGGGCGGTAGCTCCCAGCGCAGCTGGCGCACGGCCTCTACGAAGGGCAAGCTCTCGATGTCGCCAATGCAGCCCCCAATTTCGGTAATCACCACGTCAAACTCGCCGCCTTCGCCCAGTAGTAGCATCCGGCGCTTGATTTCGTCGGTGATGTGGGGCACGACTTGCACCGTTTTGCCGAGGAACGCGCCTTCACGCTCGCGCCGAATAACGGTGTCGTAGATGCGGCCGGTGGTGACATTGTTGGCCTGCGAGGTAGGCGTGTTCAGAAACCGCTCGTAATGACCAAGGTCTAGGTCGGTTTCGGCACCGTCGTCGGTCACGTAGCACTCGCCGTGCTCATAAGGGTTGAGCGTGCCGGGGTCGATGTTGATGTAAGGGTCGAACTTTTGGATGGTGACGCGGAAGCCGCGGGCCTGCAAAAGCTTGGCAAGTGAGGCCGAAATGATGCCCTTGCCAAGGGAGGAGGTGACGCCGCCGGTAACAAAAATGTACTTGGCGGCAGTGGGCGGGGCGGGGGTGGAGCGGTCTGGCATTTCGGGAGACAAAGGTAGCGCGAGTTTCAGACCGACCGGTCTCTTGGCTCTTTGGTGCAGTGTTTTCAGCAGTTTTGCTGACTATGCGCGGGGACATCTGCCGCTTCCCGAACGCGGCAATGCCCGGGACAGGGCATTGCCGATGAGTCGTTTAGCTTAACTCACTAATCAATAATTTAAAACAGCCTCCAGGGCCATGTCCTGGTTTTAGGCGACCGAGTGCGTGTGTCAGCAATGAGCACAAATAATTTGCCGGGCCGGTTGAGGTGCGCATTGGCTTGCAGGACGGCAGCCGCGAAGGATTCGCCCATCCGGTGCAGCCCCAGGCCCAAATGCTGCGTAAGTTGCGGCCTATGCTCCGCCGTTTGTTTGTTTTCCTGTTGGTGGCCCTGGGGGTTTTCCAGCTCACGGCCTGCGGCCAGAACTCGCCGCCCGCCGTTGTCAGGGCTCCGCCGCCCACGGCCCAGCGGCTATCCTGGCTACAGGGGCTGCTGGATAGCTCGGTCATTCTACGCCAACACCAAGTGGGCCTGAGCTTGGCCGACGCCACCACTTGCGAGGACTTATTTGGTTATCAAGAAGATAAGTACTTCACGCCGGCCAGTAACATGAAGCTGTTTAGCTTTTATGCCGGTCTCAAGTTACTGGCCGACTCGCTGCCCAGCTTGCGCTACTTCAGCCGCGGCGACACATTGTTTTTCCAGGGCACCGGAGACCCGACCTTTTTACACGGCGACGTGCCCAGCCGCCGGGCCTTCGATTTTTTGCAGCGCAGCCCGGGCCTGCTCGCCAACTGCGATATCGCCTGCTCGACGCCCTACGGCCCCGGCTGGCCTTGGGACGACTTTGGCTACTATTTCCAGCCCGAGCGCGGGGCATTTCCGATTTATGGGCAGACGGTGCGCTTCTACGCCACACCGCCGGTGGGTAGGGCGCCCGGCCGCCTGCGGGTGTTGCCCCGCGGGTTTGCCCCGCTCACAGGGCTGGCCCCGGCCACCGTGCGCACTCCAGGCCTCGACCCCGACGTCCACGTCGTCCGGGCCCTGGACGAAAACCGCTTCTATTTAGTGGCTCGGCTCAATAAAAGGTGGGTTGATGAAGTGCCTTTCCGCACCAGCCGCGTTTTCACTTTGCGCCTGCTCGGCGACACGCTGCGGCGACCCCTGGTGGGGGCCCCCTGGCGCCCACGCCCTACCGACGTGGTGCGTACGCTGTGTGGCTTGCCCGTCGATAGCCTTTACCGCCGGATGCTGCGCGTGAGCGATAACTTCTTGGCCGAGCAGCTCTTGCTGATGGCCAGTACTACCCTGGGGGCCCACGATTCGCTCAGTACCCAGCGCACGATTCGGTACGTGCGCAAGAAATACCTCGGCACCCTGCCTGACCCAGTGGTGTGGACCGATGGCTCGGGCCTTTCGCGGCGGAACCTCGTCACGCCCCGCACGCTGGTCGCCCTGTTGCTGCGCCTGCACCAGGAAGTGCCCGAGCGCCGCCTGCTAAGTTTGCTGGCCGCTGGCGGGGGCCAGGGCACCCTGCGTAAGCGCTACCACGACGCGGCCGGCTCTTGGGTGTGGGGCAAAACCGGCTCGCTCGAAAATAACACTAACCTCAGCGGCTACCTGCGCACCAAAAGCGGCCGCCTGCTAGCCTTCACCTTCTTGAATAACAACCACGTGGCCGACAGCGGCGACATCCGCAACGAGATGGAGCGGGTGCTGCGCCAAGTGCGCGAGCGGCTGTAGCATAGCTGCTGCCCGCTACCCCAAAAAGGGGCCCCGAAAATCGGGGGCTACCCGCAGCTTAGTGGCCTGCTCGTAGGCGTAGCCGAGGCCCAGTAAGGTTCCTTCGGACCAAGCCGGGCCCACGAACGAAAGACCCACGGGCAGGCGTTGCGCCTGGCCCATCGGTACGGTGAGGTGCGGGTAGCCGGACATGGCGGCGGGCGACGAAAAATCGATGCCCGACGAGTAATCGCCGTTCACTAAATCGATGCACCCCGCCGGACCGGTGGTAATGCCGACGATGGCGCCGAGTTTATTGTCCTGCAAGACTTTGTCCAAAATTTTGCGGGCCCCGCCTTGCGAGCGGGCCAGGGCCGTGCGGTACTTGGCGCTGGTTAGGCCGTCGGTTTTTTGGGCCGCTTCCAAGGTTTCCTGCTGGAAAAACGGCATGGCTTGCGCCGCGTGCTGCGTGTTGAAGGCGATGACGTCGGCCAGGGTTTTCACGGCGGTCCCGGCCCCGGCCAGGTAGTGGTCCACCCCGTCCTTGAATTCGTAGAGCAACACCTGAAATTCGTCTTCGCCCAAGGCCCTCACGGGCTTGGCCACGTTCACTTCCACCACCGTGGCACCTTGGGCTTTCAGTACCGCCACGGCCTTTTGCAGTAGGGCTACAGCCGGCGAAGTGCCGGTAAGGTGACTTTTCTCGACGCCCAGGCGCTGGCCTTTTAGGGCGCTGGCGTTCAGAAATTTGGTGTAGTCGGCTTGCGCATGGGCGGCGCTGCCTTTGGTGGCGGTGTCGGCCGGGTCCTCGCCCGTGAGGCCGGCCAGCAGCAAGGCCGCATCGCGCACGGTGCGGGCCATCGGGCCGGCCGTGTCCGGGGTGGCTGAAATAGGAATGATGCCGGTGCGGCTGAGTAACCCTACCGTGGGCTTGAGGCCCACCAAGCCGTTGACTGAGCTGGGCGACACCACCGAGCCGTCGGTTTCGGTGCCGATGGCCACGGCGCAGAGGCTAGCGGCTGCGGCAGAGCCTGAGCCCGCGCTGGAGCCGCTGGGCGTACGGTCGAGTACGTAGGGGTTCTTGGTTTGGCCGCCGCGGCTGCTCCAGCCGCTGGTCGAGCGCGACGAGCGGAAGTTCGCCCACTCGCTGAGGTTTGTTTTACCCAGTATTACGGCCCCAGCGGCCCGCAGCTGCTTGATAATGAAAGCGTCCTGCGCCGCCCGGTGCCCGGCCAGGGCCAGGGAGCCGGCCGTAGTCTGCTGCCGGTCGCCAGTGTCGATATTGTCTTTTATCAGCACCGGGATGCCGTGCAGGGGCCCCCGTACCTTACCGGCCTTGCGCTCGGCGTCGAGGGCGTCGGCGAGCTTCAGGGCGTCGGGGTTGGTTTCTATCACGGCGCGCAGGTTGGGCCCCTTGGTGTTCAACGCCTCAATGCGCTGCAAGTACAGCCCGCACAGCGCGCGCGACGTGTGCCGGCCTGTGGCCATGTGCTGCTGCAAATCGGCCAGCGTGGCCTCGTGCAAGGCAAAAGCTTCGGGCGCGCTAGCGGTCCCACCGGCTGGGTCGGCCTGGGCGGGGGCGGTGGCCGACGGGGCCGTGGAACAGGCGGCCAGCGTGAGAGTGGAAGCGGCGGCGCTGGCTAGCGCACCGGTGCGAAGGAAAAGGCGACGATTCATGAACGTTGGGTTGAGACGGCCAAGATAGCAGCCGGTTCGTTTGCACCCGTGTCCTAGGGCTGCGCGGCCCCAGTTTTGCCCGTGCGAAGGCAGGGGCCGTCGGATTTGGGCGAGCCGCCACTTTAGTACAACACCCTGAACTTGATGGTGTGCTCTGCCGCGCGCAGGGCCTGAATCACATCTTGGTCGTATTCCTTATCAATATCGGTGATGACGTAGCCAATCAACTCGTTGGTCTTCAAGTATTGGCCTAAAATATTGACGTGGTGAGCGGCCAGCACGTTGTTGATGTTGGCCAGCACGCCCGGCACGTTGGCGTGGATGTGGATGAGGCGGTGGGCCTGCTGCACCGGCAGCTGGATGTTGGGAAAATTGACGCTCTGTTGGGTGTTGCCGGTGTTCACGTACTCCAGAATGCGCTCGGGCACAAACTCGGCAATGTTGCGCTGGGCCTCGGCCGTGCTGCCGCCGATGTGGGGCGTGAGCAGCACGTTGGGCAGCCCGCGCAGCTCGTTCTCAAAGGCTTCGCTGTTGGTTTTGGGCTCGTGCGGGAACACGTCCACGGCAGCGCCGCCGAGGTGGCCGCTGCGCAGGGCGGCGGCCAGGGCCGGCACGCTCACCACGTGGCCGCGGGCGTTGTTGAGGAATAGGGCCCCCGGTTTCATCAGGGCAAACTCCTTCG
>JANPOR010000513.1:0-2364 GCA_031428075.1 Hymenobacter sp.
GGCCAGCCCCAGCGGGGCCGGCGGGGCGGGTACGGGCAGTTCGGAACGGCGGTTGTAAAGCGGCATCGGCGCAAGATACAGGACCGGCGGCTCATGAATTTGGCGCGACCGGGGCGTTTGCAACCGCGGGACGCGGCTTATGTCCTTTGGGCCTTTACTTTGCGCCGTACCGGCATTGCGCCGGAACCGGCCCCTCGGCTGCTCTCACTTCCATCTCCATTTCTTTTTCCATGAAAAACGCTTCCAATCTGTCCCTGGCGGCCGTGGCGGCCGCCGCACTGGCCTTGGCTGGGTGCGCTGGCACCAAGCCCGTCACCACGGCCGTAGCGCCCGCCCCACCCGCTGCCCCTGCCGCGCCCGCTTCCAACCCCGTGGTGAAAGGCGTGGGCCTCGACGTGGCTGGCATGGACCCGTCGGTGAACCCGTGCGACGACTTCTACCACTACAGTTCGGGCACCTGGATGAAGAACACGCCCATCCCGGCATCGGAAAGCGGCTGGGGCTCGTTCAACATCCTCGCCGACCACAACAACGCCACCCTGCGCACCATCCTCGACGAGGCCGTCCAGCAGGCCCCCAGCGCCGCCAAAGGCTCCAACCTCCAGAAAGTGGGCGACTTCTACGCCGTCGCCATGGATTCGGTGGCCATCAACAAGGCCGGCCTGCGCTACTTGGCGCCTCACCTGACCCGCATCGACGCGGTGAAGGACCTGGCCGGGATGCAGCGCCTGCTCGCCGACCCTACCGTATCGCTCGGCGGGGCCTGGTTCGAGTCGGGGGTATCGCCCGACGATAAAATCAGCTCCCAGTACGCGGTGCAGTTTGGGCAGGGCGGCCTCACGCTGCCCAACCGCGACTACTACCTCGACGACGACGCCCGCTCAAAGTCCATCCGCGCGGCGTACCACACGTACCTGGTTAACACTTTCAAGCTTCTGGGCGAGTTTGATGCCGCTGCCAAAGCCCACGCCGCTACGGTGATGCGCATGGAAACCCGCTTGGCCCGCGCCAGCAAAAAGCCCGTCGACCTGCGCGACCCCTACGCCAACTACCACAAGCTGACGGTGGCTCAGGCCAACAAAGATTTCCCGAATGTCAACTTCCCGCTGCTGCTCAAAACTGAGGGCGTGGGCACGGCCAAGGAGGTCATCGTGGGCCAGCCCGCTTTCTTTAAAGAAGTGAGCGCCATGCTCAAATCCGAGCCGCTGCTCGACCAGAAAACTTACTTGCGCTGGCACCTCACCAGCAGCCTGATGGGGGCCCTGCCCCAGGCGTTCGGCGATGAACAGTTCCGCTTCGCGCAAACGCTGAGCGGTGCCAAGCAGCAGCAGCCTCGCTGGAAGCGCATGCTGCGCAGCACCGATGGGGCCCTGGGCGAAGCCTTTGGCCAGATTTACGTCGAGAAAGCCTTCTCGCCCGAAGCCAAGGCCCGCGCCAAGGAGATGATTGAAAACCTGCGTACCGCTTACGCCGAGCGTATCAATGCCACGGAATGGATGAGCCCCGCCACCAAAGTAGAAGCCATTAAGAAGCTCAACGCTTTCGCCGTAAAAATCGGATACCCCGACAAGTGGAAGGACTATTCGGCCCTGACCATCAACCGTACCAGCTATCTGAACGACGTGCTGGCCGCCCGCGCCTGGGCCACCCGCGACAACCTCAAGCACTTCGGGAAGCCGATTGACCGCACGGAATGGGGCATGACACCGCCCACGGTGAATGCCTATTACAACCCCGGCATGAACGAGATTGTGTTCCCGGCCGGCATTTTGCAGCCCCCGTTCTACGATCCGAAGGCCGACGACGCGGTGAACTATGGTGGCATCGGGGCCGTCATTGGCCACGAGATGACCCACGGTTTCGACGACCAGGGCCGCCAGTACGACGCCCAGGGCAACCTGAAAGATTGGTGGACCAAAGAGGATGCGGAGAAATTCACAACCCGTGCTGCCGTGGTCGGCAAGCAATTCGACGCCTTTACGCCCCTCGACTCGGTGCACGTGAACGGCAAGCTGACGATGGGCGAAAACCTCGCCGACCTCGGGGGGCTTACCATTGCCTACCAGGCGTTTGAGAAAACGCCCCAGGCCAAGGACCAAGCCAAGCTCGACGGTTTCACACCCGAGCAGCGCTTTTTCCTAAGTTGGGCCCAGGTGTGGCGCAGCAACCAGCGCCCCGAAGCCACGCGCATGCGTATCCTCACCGACCCGCACGCCCCCAACCAGTTCCGCACCATCGGGCCGTTGCAAAACATGCCGGAGTTCTATAAAGCCTTCGGCTGCCAGGACAACGCCAAGATGGTGCGCGCTCAAGCTGAGCGCGCCAAAATCTGGTAGAAACTTTGTCGATTTTTCTGTGCAAAAG
>JANPOR010000514.1:0-2274 GCA_031428075.1 Hymenobacter sp.
GGCGGCCCCGCGAGGCAAACGGGCACCCGACTGGCTTACGGGGCAGCCCCGCGAAGCAAACGGGTGCCCGAATAAGCTACGGGGCAGTCCCGCGAGGCATCTGGGTGCCCGAATGTGCTACGGGGCGGCCCCTTCGCCCAAAGGCTATTTCTTATTGGAAGCGCGTACGGCCTTCACCTCAGCCACCGTCACGGCGCTGGCTTTGTTGCCGAAGGCGTTGCGCACGTAGGTGAGCACGGCGGCCATCTGAGCATCGGTGAGCTCCTGGGCGGGCATCACGCCGCGGTACTGCTCGCCGTTGATTTCCACGCCTTGCAGGCCGTTGAGCAGCACTTTGGTGAGGCGGGTTTTGTCGCCCAGCACGTAATCGGTTTTGGCCAGTGGCGGGTTCATGCCGTCTACGCCCAGTCCGTCGGCTAAGTGGCAGGTGAGGCAGTTTTGGGCGTACACCGCCTTGCCCTGGGCCAGCAGCGGGGCCGGAATGGCGGCGGTGGTTTTCTTGGCGGGGGCTTTCTTGGCGACCGGTTTTTTCTGGGCGGCGGCGGGCGCGGCGAAGGCGGCGCAGAGCGCCAGCCCGGCGAGGAATTGCTTCACGAAATCAGCTTATTTCTTGGTGTACATGATGCGGTAGATGGTGCCGGCCTTGTCGTCGCTCACGTAGAGCGAGCCGTCGGGACCCTGGGCCAGGCCGCAGGGCTTGTGGTCGGCGCGGCCGGCAGCGGCTTTGGCGGGGGTGCCGGCAAAGTTGTCGGCGAATACCTCCCAATCGCCCGAAGGCTTGCCATTTTTGAAGGGCTGGAACACCACGTAATAACCCTTCTGGGGCTCGGGCGCCCGGTTCCAGGAGCCGTGAAAGGCGATGAACGCGCCGTTACGATATTTCTCCGGGAACATGGTGCCGGTATAGAACAGCAGGCCGTCGGGGGCCATGTGAGCGGGGTAGGCAGCGGCGGGCTCCAGGTACTTGGGGTCGGCGAGCTTCTTACCGTCGCCGCCGTACTCGGGGGGCAGCATTTTCTGGTGCTTCTGACCGTCGTAGTACAGGTAGGGCCAGCCGGCGTTGTCCCCTTTGGTGAGAGCGTACAAACACTCGGCGGGCAGCTCGGCCGACTGCTTGTCGTCGTAGAGCTCGGGGAAGTTATCGTGCAGCTGGTCGCGACCGTGTTGCATCACAAAGAGCTGGTTGTTCTGCGGGTTCCAGTCGAGGCCCACCACGTTGCGCAGGCCGGTGGCGTAGCGGGTGCCACTGCCGTAGCCCTGGTTGGTTTTATCGGCCCGAAACTGCCAGATGCCACCGGCCGAGTCCAGCACCGGACAGTCCTGCCGACCAAGCGAGCCGCGCTGCCGGTCCTTTACCTGGCAAGAGTTGGAATAGGCTCCGATGTTGACGTAGAGGTTGCCCGCATTGTCGAGAGCTATGGATTTGCTCTCGTGCTGGTGGCGGTTAATCAGGCCGGTCACGATTTTCTCGGGCTGCGCGGGGTTGGTCACCTCCCCTTTCGCATCGAGCTTGTAGCGAAACACCTCTTCATCCGAAGAAGCATAGAGGTAGCCATCCTTCGCATAAATACCCGTGCCGCCATAGCTGCCGAAACCCGTAGGGGCCGTCGCCTTGCCATTGGCGGCGGGGTGCAGCTCCAGAATACCTTTGCCGTTTTTCACGGCGTTCAGCTTCACGTAGATGGTGCCCTGAGGCGTAACGGCCAGATGCCGGGCATGGCCGCCGGTTTCGGCCACCACCAGCGCGCCGAAGCCGGCCGGCAGCTTCAGGCCGGCGTTGTTGGGGTCGGGGGCCAGGGTGGCTTTCTGGGTGAGGGCCAGCAGGCCCAGGCCGGCCGTGGCCGTAGCGCCGAGTAGCAGCGAGCGCATTAATAGGTTCTTCATAACAACAAGCGAGTAAAAGTGCTTCGTATACGGCGAAGGTAACGCCCGGTGCCACCGCGTCGGGCGATTTTTGTAACCCATGCTTTAGCTTGCGCCCCGGCAACGGTGTTAAGCCGCTACCCATTCTCCCATCTTTCGCTGCGCAAGCTGAAGCATGCCCTGTAATTTATGCCCCGCATTCTCATCATCGACGACGAAAGAGCCATCCGCAACACGCTGAAGGAGATTCTGGAGTTCGAAAACTACACCGTCGACCAGGCCGAAGATGGCCCCGCCGGCCTCGACCTGCTCATCCAGCAGAAGTACGACGTGGTACTTTGCGATATTAGAATGCCCAAGATGGACGGCCTCGAAGTCCTCGCCCGCGCCCAGGCCATGGGAACTGATGCG
>JANPOR010000515.1:0-3562 GCA_031428075.1 Hymenobacter sp.
ACTACCAAAGCCCCAACGAAGCACACCGCAGCTGGGGACCGTTGGAGCGGCGCTGGAAAAGCCATTATGAGTCACCAGTGGGTGATGAACTAAAAGTCAGTAATTTTAGGACTACCACCAAAACGGTCAACGCAGACCTGAGCTACCACTAGACGATCAACTTTTTTCCGGACGAGACACATAAGCAGCTGTTCACCGTACGTTCAATCTTGTTGACCGTGCGAATCGTAACTTTGACCGCCGAATCTATTTATCCCGGCCGATGCCAGCCAAGGGCCGTCAACTTGCTGTTGGGCGGGACCTGCAGCTGCCACCGATTCCAGCCTGGACCTTGGCCAGTCAAACTGCTTTACTATACATAAAGTTTAGTATGTTCTTTTTATCCCCCTCCGGTCGGTGATATGACGGCAACATCTCTGCATACTTTGCTATTGTTGGACGCTTCGCGGCAGGTACTCATTGTGGAGGCAGTAGCACTGGTCGTGTTTGGCGGCCTGTGCTATTGGTTGAGGCACTCCCTCGTGCGCCAACAGGCGCGAACCAAAAAGCAGGAAACGCGAATTCGCAGCCGCATTGCCGCCAATTTGCACGACGAGCTGGGGTCGCTGCTGCTGCGCATTCAACTGCAAACCGAAGCCCTGCTGATGCAGCCCCGCGAGGACGAAGCCAGTTTGGAGCGCTTGCTTGACACCACCCGCTCGGCCTGTTCGGCCATGCGCGACGTGGCGTGGGGGCTAGACGCTGACGCGGACACCGTCAACGCGCTCCAAGACCGGATGCGCGACCTGCTCGACCAATTGGCGCTGACCAGTTCCCTGCACTTCTGCTTCACGGTGGAAGGATTGGAGGACGTGGTGGCGCTCCCCGCCCGCTTGCGGCAAGAAGTGTACCTCGTGTTCAAGGAAGCCACCACCAACGCCGTTCGCCATGCACAAAGCCCGAGCTACTTGGCGGTGCGCTTGTTTCGCCAACAAAACGCCTTGGTGTTGGAAGTGCAGGACGATGGCGGCGCCACGGCACCGCTCAACCAGCCCGGCATGGGCCTGCGCAATATGAAACGCCGGGCCCAAGGCGTGGGGGGCCGGCTGGAGGCCGCCCCCCGGGCCGATGGCCTGGGGTTTCGGGTTGCGTTTTGCGTCCCTTTGCAACCCACCGTCCCAATCAAATGGCCGTTCAGCGGCTAAACCAGACCGCGCAGGTGCTGGCTCAGCAGTTGCGTGCGGCTGTTGACCTGCATTTTGCGGTACACGTGCTTGACGTGAGTGCGGATGGTAAGGGTTGATAAATTGAGGCGCGTAGAAATCTCCTTGTCGCTCAGCCCGTCCACAATGCCCTGCAGTACCTGCCGTTCGCGTGGGGTGAGCAAGTCGGGGTGCGTGGCGGGCGTGGGGCGGAAGTGCGAGAGCACCTTGCGGCCCACGGCCCGGCTCATGGGAGCACCGCCCTGGGCCACTTCCAGCACGGCTTCCTTTAACTGGGCTAACGGCGTAAACTTGGCCATGTAGCCGGTGGCCCCGCAGCACAAGGCCTGGTAAATGTGCTCCACGTCCTCGTAGGCCGTGAGCATGATGACTTCCATGGTTGGGTACTTCTCTTTCAGCAGCGGCAGGGCCTCGGTGCCGCTGATGCCAGGCAGCCCAATGTCGAGCAGCAGCACCTGGGGCACCAACGCATTGGGCAGCTGCTCCAGCAGGTCCTCGATGCAGTCGGCCGTTAGTACGTTGTGTATTTCGGGCTGCTGCGCGAAATAGCTTCTCAAGGATTCGAGCACGGCCGTGTCATCCTCCACAATAGCCAGTGATAATGAAACCATACTAAAATTATATTCTTGATAAACAATGAGTTGCTACTGAGGCAGTCCTTTCGTATCCCCCGCAAGCTCCTGGTCTGCGTCAACCGCGGCTTGGTGCGGTAAAAAGCGGCTGCACGGCCCAAAGAAACTAAAAGTACGAAGCTGGCCGGTCCTAAAAAGGTTACCGGCCTTGTTTACGAAGAAACTAACCCGACCCGCAAGCAAACGTGCGGGGCCCGATTCGTTGCCCCTGTTTCAATTTGGCCGCGGAGCCGAAGCGAGGGTCCAGCAGAGTTTCCAGCCGTCCATCGCCGTTCGCCAACGCCGGATGGGCCAAATAGTTTGTTTTTTACTGCACCGCGGGGGCATGGCCCGGACCGACGGCGGACGATTTGCGTGGTCAGGCGCCCAAAACATCGAGCCGCTACCCCGCAGTAAGTTGTTTATTGAACGGCTTCCACCGTTTAGGGTTTACTATTGATGCCGCTTCCGACCAGGAAGCGTGCCCACGTGCTCCTGGTTGGTCCAGGGGCAACACAGGAGTTCATCAACGCAACCCCCATGGACCTCCGCGACGACGACACGACCCTGGAAAAATTACTAGGCCATTCCCCGGACTTGATTTGTTCCATTGACGCGGCGGGAAATTTCCGGCACGTAGGCGCGGCCAGCCAGCGCATGTTGGGTTACCGCAACAGCGCAATGGTGGACAAGCCGTTTGCCCACTTCGTTCACCCCGACGACTTGCCCGGTGCCTTAGAAAGGTGCTTAGCCGCGTACGCCCAGGCGGCGCCCACGGTCTTTGAAAGCCGCTGTCTGCGCAAAACCGGGGAAGAGGTGGTGGTGGAATGGTCGGTCTCTCGGCCGCCGGCCGAGGCGTTGATGCTATGCATTGGGCGCGACGTGAGCGCGCAACGAATTGAACAACAGCGGGCGAATATGCAGAACGAATTGCACCGCGTCGTGGCCGCGCACGGGTTCGACCTGATAGCACTGCTAAGCGAGGACCGGCGCTATACCTACGTGGGCGGTACCAAGGCGCACGTTTTGGGGTACCAATCTGAGGAGCTGGTGGGCCAGAGCGCATTTGATTTTATCCACCCGGAAGATTTGGCTGCGGTGCAGGCCAGTTGGGCCGAGTTGGATGCTCAGCCCAATGTTAAGCTGGCCGATTTCCGCTTCCGGGCGGCCCATGGCGAGTGGCGGTGGCTGGAAGCCTGCGTCAGCAACCAACTACTGCATCCTGCCCTCCGGGGCAACACCATGAGCTCCCGCGACGTGACGAAGCGCAAGTACAGCAGCTTCGACTTGGCCAAGAGCGAGCAGCAGTTCCGGCTGCTGTTCGAGAATAACCCCACCCTGACTGTTTTTCAGGACATCGACGGCTTAGTGCTGAACATCAACCCCGCTTTTCTGGCGTTTCTTAAGCAGACCAAGCAGGAAGTGGTGAATCGGCAGCTGCATGAGTTTCTGCCCACGGAGGTGCGCGCCCTGTTTCAGGAGAAATTTCGGGAGGCCATTGGCGGCCAGAAAGTGCATTTTGAGGTGTCGGTGCAGGGCGAAGGCGGCGGGCAGCGCTTGAAGGTGAACAAGATGCCGCTGGTGGTGGAGGGGCAAATTATCGGGGTGCACGTGGCGGCGGAGGACATCACCGAAATAGCCACCGCGCAAGACCGAATTCAGCAGCAGGCCGAGGAGCTAACCACCACGCTGGAAAGCATTACCGATGCGTTTCTGTCGCTGGACAACAACTTGAATCTGAACTATATC
>JANPOR010000516.1:0-6941 GCA_031428075.1 Hymenobacter sp.
CGAAACCGGCCCTGGGGGCCGCGTGCGCAAGGTGGTGGAGAAACCCACCATCCCGAAGTCGAACTATGCGCTGGTGGGCCTCTACAAGCTGGCTTACCCCGAGCAGCTGGCCTTGGCGCTGGAGTGGCTCATGATCTCGAACGTGCGCACCCACGGCGAATTTCAACTCACCGATGCGCTCATGCACCTCATCGAACAGGGCGAGGAAATGACCACCGCAGCCGTGGATAACTGGTTCGACTGCGGCCGTAAGGACACGCTGCTCGAAGCCAACGCCCGCCTGCTCAACCGGCCCGAGTTTCTGGAGCCACGCGACTACTCTGAGTTCACGGGCACGGTCATCATCCCGCCCGTGAGTATCGGGCGCGGCTGCCGCATCGAAAACTCTATCATCGGCCCCAATGTGGCCATCGGCGACAAAACCATCGTCCAGAGCACCATCCTCAGCAACTCCATCATCGGCTCGTATTCCGAGCTGCGCTCAGCCGTGATGCACGACTGCATCGTGGGCTCCGACGCCTCGTTCCGGGGCATGAACCACAGCCTCAACATCGGCGATAATACCGAGATTGACTACAACTAGGACCCCGGCAGACTACAACTAGGGCCCCGGCAGTCGGCTACGGCAGGGGCCGGCGAGACACGTACACCACCGCTGTACTGCTGCCTTTGGTGAAATCGACTACGGTGCCCGTTTCCGCATCGAATCCAACCCCGGAGGCCGCCACGTACAAGCGGTTTCGCGCGTCGAGGTACAGGTTGTTGAGGTAGTGCCGCCCCGGCAGACGCATGATTTGCTGCCCGCTGGCGGCATTGGTTCGCAGCAGGTCGGAAGCTACCACCAGCCGTGAAGTAGCGCTAGGAATAGACACCAAATTCTCCCGTATGTGGTAGGCATTTCCCGCCGCGCTTACCTGACCAAGGGGGTACCGGAACGCCCGGTACTTTTCGTACGAGTTGGGGCCCAGGATGTCAGTACACGCCCACGTCCGACCGAAATCTGTGCTGAACTCTTCGGCAAAGCACGCGGCCAGCTTGTCGCCCTGGCTATTGGTTTGATAACTATTAAGAGCGAAAATGGTGTCGTTGCGGGGCATCAGAGCCCACACGACTTGGCTGGTGGTGCGCAGTTTTTGCCAGGTTTTACCCTGGTCGGAAGTAGCGTACAGTCCGACAATAGTTGACACTAGCAGCGTGTGGTCGATGTCACCGATAAGGGAGTATGCCTGCTCGCCGGCCGACCACTCGGTGGGAATTTCCAATTTCACCCAGTCCGGGTCCTCCGCTTCGATGGGCGCAGCGTCTTTTTTCTGGCAAGAAATGGCCAGAAAAGCTCCCAGGAAGGGGATAAATAAATTTTTCATAGCAGAAAATCAGGCGCGGCCGACGAGTCGGACTGCCGCCCGAACAAGATAGGCACAAGGTTGTCTTTTAGCGCATTCCAGGACGACTACACTACGCCCCGACCGGCCGCAAGTGCAGCTGCTCCACGATTTGCACCACCGTTTCAGCGGGCGATACGTCGGCGGTGAGGCGCAGGCCATAGGCGGGTTTTTCGAGGGTCGCCAGCTGCGAGTCGAGCATATCGGCTTTCATATAGTGGCCCGTGCGCCCTTTGAGCCGGGCCCGCAACACGGCCGGGTCGGGGTCAAGGAACACCCACTGAATGGGCCCCAGGGCCCCCGCCTGCAGCGTCCGGCGGTACGTTTCCTTCAGAGCCGAGCAGGCCAGCACGGCCCCGCCGGCCCGCTCCCATTGGCCAAGGCTGGTGGCCAGCGTGGCCAGCCAATCGTGCCGGTCGGCGTCAGTGAGAGAATGGCCACTGGCCATCTTGGCGATGTTGGCGGCCGAGTGGAAATCGTCGCCGTCGTGGAATGGTAGGCCAAGCCGGGTGGCCAGAAGCTGGCCCACAGTGGTTTTACCGCTGCCCGATACGCCCATCACGAGGAAAATTGCTTGGTTCATGGACGCAAGTAACGCCCTTGGTTAAGCTCAGGCTGGCGATTCGAGCCTAGAAGCGACGCGGGCGCTGGTTTTTTTGCAAAATCTGTCCCAGTCGGAGGCCTGCCCGCGCACTTGCGTACTTTGCAGGCCTCCACCCGTTGCTTATTCGCATGATGCATCGCCGCTTTCCGCTCTTTGTTGCTTTGCTGCTGGGCCTGCTCGCCGGCCCGCCGGCCCCGGCCCAAACGCCCCTGGGCCAACCCTCACTCGACGAGGCCAAGGTACAAATCTGGTGCGCCACGGCGCGCTTTGTGTACGACGACGCCGGCCGGTCCCGACTCAAAAGCACCGTGCGCTGCGCCGGGGCCGACCTGCCCGCCCTGGCCGCGAGCCTGCGGCCCGACAGCCTGCGCATCTACAGCCTGCTTTACCAGCCCATCGAAGGCAAAGGCAGCATTTATCAGGGCAAGAAGGGCGCGCCGGCCCAGCTCGGGGCCTTAGTGAAAGCCATCGTGCGGAAGCTAAACGCCTCCCCTGCGCGCCGCCGCGACCCCAACCGCCGCGCACGCCTGCAAGCCCTCGAAACGGCCCTTACCAACTACGTGGCCCGCGGCACGCCCCTCGGCGACGTGCCCGCCGCCATGACGCCCGCCGTCCCCGATACCACGGCCGCCGCCACGGCTGCCCCCGGCGCCGCCGAAGCCGCTGAGGCCCAAGCCGTGCGCGACGCGAACCCCGGTGCCCTGACGGCTCCGGCCGGCCCTACTAGCACTAGCCTGCTCGACCGCTTCGCCTCACCCTTAGCTCTGATTCTGGGCATTTTGAGCTTAGTGCTGTACGTACTGTTGCGCCTCAGCTTGGGGCAGTGGCGGCGGCAGCAACGCCGCGAAACCCTGTCGGCCACCCACGCCGCCGCCGGGGCCAAAACCGCCGCAGAGGAAGCCAGCGTGGCCATTGCCGATGCCGCCGCCCGTGTGAAGCGCGCCGAGGCCCTGGTGCTGGCCGCCGGCTCCGGGACCCCCGCCGCGCCCGACCGCCTCACCCCCGCCCAGCGCCTGGAAGTGGAGCGCCTCGTGAGCCAGCGCGTCGATGAAGAGCTGGCTTGGCTGCGCGCCCAACTGCCTGAACTGCTGGCTGGTGCGGGCAGGGCCCCGGATGCGCCGGAGGCCGCGGAGTAGTGCCACTGACAGAACAAGGCACCAATGTTTATTCTTTACTATTCAGAAAATCGCTTTCAGTTACCAATAAAGGCTCGGTTTTTTCAACACCGGTGTGCAGAACTTGTGAAACAAATGTCGCTCAGGCTTTTATTTTCGGGATTACGCTTGGGTATTCTTTTGGTACTTGGGGCGCTTTATTTAAGCGCGCTGTGTGACAGAATTATTCATCCTGATTTGAAAACTCTTGATTTTTCAGGTTTCACATTAAATAGGAATTGTTATACTTATTCCGTTGGCAATTAGTACATTTAATTTTATTAATGCGTTGAAGAAATCATAAATCACGATTGATTACATTAGGCATAACATCTTCCAGCACAAGTTTACAATCAAGAACTGCTTAATGAACACAACCCACAAGCTCGCCCTGCTGGGGCTGCTGGCGGCCCCCGTGGCCTGCCACGCCACCGCCCCGCCCCGCAATACCTTGCCAAACCGCCGCCCCCTCACCGAAATAACGGTGCCCGAGCCCGGCGACCCCACCCACTCCCCGCGCCCCCAGTACGCGCCCCGTCCCGCCCCCAACCCGCCCGTGAAATACCCTGTTGCCCGCAAAACCGATCAGGTTGACGATTACTTCGGCACCAAGGTGCCCGATTCTTACCGCTGGCTCGAAGGCCTCGACACGCCCGAAACCAAGGCCTGGGTGACGGCCGAGAACGAAGTGACGTTCGGCTACCTGGGCCAAATCCCGTTCCGGGATAAAATCCGCGACCGGCTCACTAAGCTCTGGAACTACGAGCGCTACGGCGTGCCCGAGCAGGTGGGCGAGCGGCTCGTGTTCAGCAAAAACGACGGCTTGCAAAACCAGGCCGTGGTGTACAGCCAGCAGGGGGCAGGCGCGCCACAGGTACTGCTCGACCCCAACAAATTTTCGGCCGACGGCACCACGGCCCTGGCGGGCACGGCTTTCAGCAACGACCACCGCTACTTGGCCTACGCCACCAGCGGCGGCGGCTCGGACTGGCACAAGGTTAAGATCATGGACCTGACCACCAACAAAACGCTGCCCGAAACCCTGGACTGGGTGAAGGTCTCGGGCACGTCGTGGGTGAAAGACGGCATCTACTACAGCCGCTACGACGCGCCCAAGGCCGGCGAAAACGGCCTGGCCGGCAAGAACGAATTCCACAAAGTCTACTTCCACAAGCTGAACACATCGCAGAGTGCCGACAAGCTGGTATACGAAAATAAAAAGATGGCCCTGGGCTTCCGCATGGCCGATGCCACGGAGGACGAGCGGTTTCTGACGCTCTCGCTCACCGACGGCAAGGCCGACGGCTACCGCCTGCTGGTGCGCGACCTGCGCGACCCCAAGCAAGCCAGCACCTGGACGACGCTCATCAGCTCGTATGAATTTCAAAACCATGTGATTGGCAACGTGGGCGGCGAAGTACTGGTGTACACCAACTACATGGCCCCGCGCTTCCGGGTGGTGCGCATCGACCCTAAAAAGCCCCAGGAAGTGAACTGGCACGACGTGCTGCCCGAGGGCCCCGACAAGCTGGAGGGCGTGAACCAGGTGGGCGGCCACTTAGTGGCCACATATCTGCACGACGCCAGCTCGCAGGTGAAGGTGTACGACGAGGCCGGGAAATTTCAGCACGACGTGGCGCTGCCGGCCATCGGCACGGCCGAGGGCTTCGCCGGCCGGCGCACGGATAAAATTGTTTACTACGCCTTTACGTCGTTCACTTACCCAACCACGATCTACAAGTACGACTTGGCCACGAACACTAGCACCGTGTTCAGGGCCCCTAAAGTGGACGTGGACCCGAACGATTACCTGACGACTCAGATTTTCTACGCCAGCAAGGACGGTACGAAAATTCCAATGTTCATCATCCACAAAAAGGGGGTGAAGCTCGACGGCCACAACCCCACCTATTTGTATGCCTACGGCGGCTTCAACGTGTCGCTCACCCCAGCTTTCTCAGTGGCGCGCATGCTGTGGCTGGAAAACGGCGGCGTGCTGGCCATCCCGAACCTGCGCGGCGGCGGCGAGTACGGCGAAGCCTGGCACCAGGCCGGTATGACGCCCCACAAGCAGAACGTGTTCGACGACTTCATCGCGGCAGCTGAATACTTGAAAGTCAGCCAGTACACCGACTACGAGCACTTGGCCATCGCGGGCGCCTCGAACGGCGGCCTGCTGGTGGGGGCCACCATGACGCAGCGCCCCGACCTGTGTAAGGTGGCCCTGCCCGCCGTGGGCGTGATGGACATGCTGCGCTACCAGGACTTCACCATCGGCTGGAACTGGGCCCCAGAGTACGGCACCAGCAAGGACCCCCAGCAATTCGCGAACCTCTACAAATTCTCGCCCCTGCACAACCTGCGCCCGGCCGTCTACCCCGCCACCCTGGTGACAAGCGCCGACCACGACGACCGGGTGGTGCCGGCCCACTCGTTCAAGTTTGCCGCCGCTCTGCAAGCCGCCAACACGGGCCCCAACCCCACCCTGATTCGGGTGGACGTGAACGCCGGCCACGGCGCGGGCAAAAGCACCAAGCTCCAGATTCAGGAATGGGCCGACGTGTGGAGCTTCTGCTACGCCAACATGAACGTGACGCCCGTTGTGAAGTAGCAAGGCCCTTTGCCCCGCAGATTACGTACTGACGCTTACCGCTGCCCGGCAACCGTGCGTAACTTGCGGCCCCAAACTGCTTCTACTTCATGAAAAAAATGCTGTTTCCCGGCCTATTGGCCGCCGCCCTGGTTTCGTTCTCGCTCACTTCCTGCGGCTCATCGGCCGATGAAACCGATGACAACGCCCGCGTGACGGCCCTGCCCCCGCTGCCCGCTGCCCCCGACACCACCAAGGGCGCCAAGCGGCCCGAGCAGTTCCGTGAGCTGAACTCGGTGAATGCCACCCAGGATATCAAAAATATGCAGCCGCAGATGTAGCGGATGTCAATTAACAATTAGCTATTATTGAATGAGCAGTGGATAATGCCGATAAGCGGTGTTTTCACTGCTCATTTTTGTGGCTGACGCCCGCTGTTTGTATTGACCTCCATTCCCTTCCCATCGTTCACCACTAGCCACTTACTGTACATTGTCAACCGATAACTGCACCCTGCGCCGCGGCACGGAGGCCGACCTGCCCCAAGTACTGGCCCTGATTAAAGAGCTGGCCGTCTATGAGAAAGCGCCCGACGCCGTGACCAATACCTTGGCCGGCATGCAGCACGATGGGTTCGGGCCGGCCCCCATCTTCGGGTTTTTCGTGCTAGAAAATACTGAGCACCAGATCATCGGCCTGGCCTTATTCTACACTGCCTACTCCACCTGGAAAGGCCGTATGCTTTACCTCGAAGACTTGGTAATTACCGAAGCGGCCCGGCGCGGCGGCTTGGGCCGGCTCTTATTCGATGTTGTGGTGGCCGAAGCCCGCGCCACCGGAGCCCACCGCATGAAATGGCAGGTGCTCGACTGGAACGCGCCGGCCATCAATTTCTACCAGAAGCTGGGGGCCACCATCGAGAGCGAGTGGCTGAACGGTAACCTCGACGCCGCGCAACTGGCCGCCTATACCGTGGGCACGGCGGCACAAGCCGCGGTTTGCTAAGCGTTTTATTTCTGACGTTATGCGGCGCAGCTGGCGTGCGACTTCTGCGGGGGTCCTGCCCCCGCCTTGTCCTGCACCAATTCCTGCAAAATCGTGTCGGCGCATTCTTTGCCAATGACCGTCATCGGGACGTTGCTGTTGCCGTTGATGATGAGTACGATCGAGGCATCCACGGCGCGCAGCCCGACGCTTACTAGCGAAGCCAC
>JANPOR010000517.1:0-9182 GCA_031428075.1 Hymenobacter sp.
ACCAATTGATTTTGACCGTGAGTGGGACGCGTTTCAGGAGAAAAACCCCGGTGCGAAGTTTACCGATTTGCTGTCCAGCTTGCTCTACCCCAAGGTGTTCGAAGAGTATTGGGCCCACCGCCAGCAGTACGGCGACGTGAGCCGGGTGCCCACACCGGTGTTTTTCTACGGCTTGGAGTTGGGCGAGGAAACCATCGTAGAAATTGCCCGTGGCAAGTCGGTGCTCGTGGGCGTGCAGTCCATCGGTCCCGTCAACGAGGAGGGCACGCGCACGCTCTTCTTCATCCTAAACGGCCAAACCCGCAACCTGGAAGTGCGCGACCGGTCGGTGGCCATCACCAAAATCAGCAATCCCAAGGCCGACAAAGCCGACCCCCGGCAGATTGCCGCCCCGCTGCAAGGCCTACTCAGCAAGGTGTTGGTTGAAGCTGGGGCCGCTGTGCCACGCAACACTCCGCTGTTCGTCATCGAAGCCATGAAGATGGAAACCACCATCACCGCCCCGCAAGATTTGACTGTGGCGACCGTGAACTTGCCCGTGGGGGCCCGCGTGGCCGCCGACGACCTGGTACTGACGGTAAAATAAATGGCGGGGCCTATGCTCGGTAGCGAGATTAGCCTGTGCTGTTGATCATGAGGGGTTCTAAATTTATATTTACCTTGTTTTTACTATGCGCTACCACCTGTTGCTACTGCTTTTGGCCGGGCCCGTGCTTGGTTT
Source organism: Hymenobacter sp. (assembly GCA_031428075.1). Classification (GTDB taxonomy): domain Bacteria; phylum Bacteroidota; class Bacteroidia; order Cytophagales; family Hymenobacteraceae; genus Hymenobacter. The sequence continues at coordinate 722 of JANPOR010000517.1, forward strand.
CGGCCAGCCCACCGGCGCGCCGGGCCGCAATTATACCGACATCCTTGACAAGGGAAACAACATCGTGGCGTTCGACTTGCACGAGGATCACGTTCGGGGTAGCCCATTCCTCTCGTCGGTCTGGACGCCGGCCCAGGTGCTGTTGGTGGGTAACCGCCAACCGCAGTTGGCGCCGGTCAAATACGACGCGGCGCGACAGCAGCTGCGGGTGCGCCGGCCGCAGGGCGACTCGGTTATCGTGCCGGCCAGCCAGTTGCAGGAATTCCTGCTGAACCCCGGCCCGCAGTCCCGGCGCTTCGTGCGCCTAGCTTCCGCCGGGGTCCCCGAGGGCTTTGCTGAGGTCCTCAGCCCGGGACCGCACTTGCAGCTGTTGAAGCAATGGGTAAAAGCGGTGGAAGAAGCGCCGGCCGCCTCTTCCGGCTATGCCGCTGCGAGCACCACGCGGGTCTACGTCGACCGGCCTAAGTACTACGTGCGCACTCCCAACGGCCAGTTGGCTGCAGTCCGCCTCAAGCGCGCCAGCCTACAGGAAGCCCTGGTCAGCTACCCTGCCGCTCTACAGGCCTTGAAGACCAGTAAAGGGAGCCTCAATTCCGAAGCGGAACTGCGTAATGCCATCGCCGCTCTCGACCCGCTGGTGATGCCGGCCCCGTAGCGGCCCCTGCTTCTGTTAATAAATCCTCAACACGTCGGCGCTGGTTGCGAATGAAACCGTTACCCAGCGCAAATAACCGCCTAGCGCTGCGCTTACCTTCCTAGCCGCATGGCCAGGCCGGCTCCCACCGTGGCGCTACCCGCGCCGGGGCCGCCCATCACGCGACCGGTGCTCACGTCTAGCCGCAGCAGGGGCTGGGGCCGCCAGTACAGGCCGGCCGTGGTGCCGGTGGTAAGCGCGGCCCGGCCGGTGCCGTACGCTTCCACGAAAAAGCCGGCGCGCTCGCCCAATGGGCCGTTCAGGGCCAGTGTGCCCAGGAAGGGACCCCGCTCGGTATCGGCCAGTTTGAGGCCCTGTTGGCCGAAGCCCAAATTAGCTTCTATACCGAAGCGCTGGCCAATTTGCTCGCTCACCAGCAGGCGGGCTGCCGGGGCCCAGTGCAGCTGTCTTAGCGGTTGCGCCCCGGTGCCGGGAACGGCTGTTTCGACCAGCAGGGCCACCTGGGTGCGGGTGTCGTAGTTGGGCGAGAGCATGAGCTTGGTGCCCACCACCAGCGGGGCCCAGCCGCCCGACGCCGTCGGGGCCCCTTCGGTGCGGGCAGGCGCGCCATTTCCCTGGTAAGGCTGGCTCACCCGCAGCTCCATGCCGTTGAAAAAGCCAATGCGCAGCGTGGGCGTGGTCAGCCAGCTGGCCGCTTCGATCCGGGGCGTGAGCCACAGGGCCCCGGCTTCGAGCTGGAGTTGGCCCGGCTGCAACACCTGGGCCGTGACGGTCTGGCCCGGCCGGTCGGCGCGGAGGTTGCGCACGAAAGGCGCGTCCAGATTGGGGTTGTTTTCTTCTGGCGTATTCTGGGCCAGGGTGCGGCCGGCGTTGCCCAGCAGGGCGGCCAGAGCCAATAGGGTGGTCGTGCGCATGGGTTTTAGACCCGTCGGCCTCCCGAATGGTTCAGAGCTGGGGCAACCCGATCCGGTTGGGTTACGTAGCCCGGCCAAATATTTGGCTAATTTTCGGCATGAAATTCAACTCTTGGCTCCCCGCTTTTTTCCTCATGAGCTTACCCCTGGTCCCGCTGCTGGCCCAGCCGGTGCTGCCCCTGTACACCGGCACCATCCCTAACTCCATTCCGAGCGCAGCGCAGGAAGCCGCCACTACCGAGCCCGGCGGCAATTTGCACATCACCAACGTAGTGCAGCCCTCGCTGACGGTGTACGTGCCGCCCATCGGCATGGCCAACGGCACGTCGGTCGTCGTATGCCCCGGCGGCGGCTATACTTTTCTCTCGATGACCAACGAGGGCACGGAAATCGCGAAGCGCCTCAATGGCATGGGCGTCACGGTGTTCATCCTGAAATACCGCCTGCCCAACGATGCTCTGCAGACCGATAAAAGCCTGGCCCCGTTGCTCGACGCCCAGCAGGCCCTGCGCCTTGTGCGCGAGCAGGCCCCCAAGTACAACCTCAATCCCGAGCGCATCGGCCTGATGGGCTTTTCAGCCGGGGGCCACCTGGTGGCCACGGCCGGTACCCGGTTTGCCCAGCCCGCGGGGCCCAAGCCCGGCCCGGTGTCGGTGCGGCCGGCGTTTCTGGTGCTGCTGTACCCGGTCATCAGCTTCGCTGACAGCTTGGCGCACAGCGGCTCGCGCACCAATTTGTTGGGCAACGCCCCCACACCGGCCCAACTGGTGCAGTTTTCTGCCGACCGCCAAGTGACGGCCCAAACGCCACCAACTTTCTTGATGCACGCCCAGGACGACCCCGTAGTGAAGGTGCAGAACAGCCTGGCATTTTATGAGGCTTGCCTGCACCATCACGTGCCCGTCGAGCTGCACCTGTTTGCAAGGGGCGGCCACGGCTTCGGCTTGCACAACGCCACCACTACCGACGATTGGTCGGAGCGGCTGCGTGAGTGGCTGGCGGCCAACGGCTGGCTAACCCGGTAGGACCCCAAAGCCGTGCGGAAACCGGCCGCCAACTTGTTCCTTTGCGACTGCTCTTCCGCCGCCTGCCTATGCGTCTAATTTTTTACGCGATTCTTAGCTGCCTGTGGTTGGCCGGCTGTGAGCAGCACCTGTATCGCAAAGACGAAAAGCGCACGGTCGTGGCATCCCCGGCCATTCCCATATTCCTTCCAACCGATGGCCCCGCGCCGCCCGCCGCTGCCCCAGCGGCGCCAGGCATTGCGTTGGCAATCAACGGTAAAATCCACCACCTGCTCCTCCGGGCCCGGACCGATTCGACCCGGCCATTGACCACGCTGACGTATTTTTCTGATGACGATCGGGATAGCCAACACCCGGCGCTGGTGCGTGGGTATGACGGCAGCTTTACGTTTACGCTGCGCGATGCGGCCGGCCAGCGAGTGTTCGAGCGACAACTGCGCAAGGCCGACTTTGCCAAAGTGGGTACGCCGGACATCGTGGTGGAAAGCGCGGTGAGCGCGCCCGTTTTCCTGGGCTATTCGGCGGCGCTGAGGGCCTTGGTATTTACCGTCGATTTTGCGGTGCCTGACAGCGACGACGGCTTCCAGGCGGTGCTGCTGCTCGGCCTCAAAGGCCAAGTGCTGCGCCTGAGTGAGGGCCGCGGCCTGGGCGGGGGCCCTGATTGCGACGCCGCCCTGGCCCCCGGCGGCCGGGCCGTCCTCACCAGCTCCGAAATCATTCGCCCCAACCAGACGCCACTACGGCTGGCCCGGGCTGGGGCCGACCTGGCCGGCGCTTTTTTCCTGACCGATAGCACCGTGCTGGCCGTGTACGACCCCGGCAAAAACCAACCCGTGCGCCTGCCCGACGGCCTTTTGAGCTACGAGCGCCGCGCAACGCGCCAACAGCAGCAAGCGCCCAACGCCTTTGTGGTCAGCGTAGCCAACGGTCGGACGATCAGTAAGTTTCGCTACCGCGGTTACTACGAAGGCATGGGTTATAGCGTGCCTCACCATTGCCTGCCCGCCACCAATACGTGCTACCTACTCGACGAAAAGCAGGGCTTATACCTGCTGCCGCTGGCCGCGCCTGGGGCTCCCGTCGTGCTGAAATTTGCTGACATGCTGCGGTTCGCGTCCCCGCAGGGCCCCCAGGAGGTGCGGTTTGAGATGCAGGGCGAAGACGCGCAATTCGCCTTTTACGCCGATGCCACCCATTTACGTCGCGTCCGCTATCAGCGGCTGCAAGACTGAGATTCAACCGGTTAAACCAGTACTATTTCACCGGTCTGAAAATAATAGATGAGGCCTGTCACTTTTTCGTATCCCAACTGCTCGAACAAGGTGGCGTAGCTGCGCATGGATTGGCGGTGGACCTCCCGCGGCGGTGGGAGGCGAAAATCGAGCAGCATCACGTGGCGGCCCGTGCGTTCGAGCACCACCCGGTCGGGCTTGTAGGGACGCAGCTGCACGCCACCAACCAAGATTTCACGCTCCGTTTCCACGCTCAGGTGCGTGGTAAAGTAAGGTGCTAAGCGCACATTGGTCACGATGCGCTCCAAGCTGGCGGCTAAATCATTGCGTTCCTTGGCGCTGATGATGCCCTCGGCCACGAGCTGGCCCGCCACGCGGGGCACGTCGGCGGCGGTTAGCAGGCGCCGTAGGCCGTGGTGCAGCTTGCGGTTCCACTCGCCCAGGCACTGCTGCTCGTCGAAATCGAATACCGTGGCGGCGTGGCGGCGCAAGCGCAGGCGCTCTTCCCAAGGCGCGGTGGTGAGGTTAGTAAGGAAATAGGTGCTGGTGCCTGATTGTTGAAAACCAGTGTTTTGCATGGCCTGACTACCCCGCGACAACACGAACGAAATTTGCTCGTCCTGCCATTGGCCTAGGTCCAGCAGGTAGCCGTGCAGCAAGTCGGCCACGGTACGGCCGGCCACCGCTGGGACCCCGGGGCCCTCGGGCTCCAAATCCGACTTGGCCGATTTTTTGGCCTCAGGCAGCTTGCTGAGCACGTAGAGCCGGTGGCGGGGCCGCGTAAAAGCCACGTACAGCGTGTTCACGCCTTCAAGAAAGGTTTTCTCGCGCTCTTCGGTGTACTGGCCGGCTAGCGCGGTTTGCTGCAAGGTTTGGTTAAGGCCCACCACCGCTACATCGGGTAGGTTGGGCAGGGGCTTCGCATCGGCTTCCAGGTGGCCCCATAGCAAGGTGTTGCGGTGCGGTTCCAGGCTCCAGTCGGCAAACGGCACGATGACTACGCCGTACGCCAACCCCTTGGCTTTGTGTACGGTGGTGATGGTGATGGCCGCCCGTCCGCCCGGCGCGTTGATGCTCACGCGGCCCTTACGCACTTCCCAGTCGGCCAGGAAATTACCTAGGTTGTTGCCGTGCCGCAAGCTAAATTCCAGCGTTAAGTCTAGGAACCGAAACAGGTAGTCGCTCTCGCCGTTGCGCCCCAGCAGCCCGAATAAGTCAATCAGCCGCTCGGCCAGCTCGTACAGGCCCAGGTTGCCGGTTTCGTCCTCCCGCACGTCGTAGCCGTGGGCCCGCAACTCCTCAAAAAATGGTTTGGCGTGCTTGCCGTTGGCAATGTCGGCCAAGTGGCGCACGCGGGCCGGCGTGGGGACCTCCTGCCGCACCACCTTGTCGATGAGTAGCAGCGCCTCGGCCCGCGCCAGCGTGTCGGCCGGCTGGTGCAATACCCGGAAAATACTGATGAGTAGGTTCACTACCTCCGCAAACTCCAGGGCCAGCGAGTCGGCCGAAATAATGGCGTAGCCGCGCTCTTTCAAGAACTTAGCCATAATTTTACTAGCCTGACGGGTGCGGCACAGCACCGCTACATCGGCCAGCGCGTAGCCGTCGGCCAGGGCCTGCTTCACCAAAGCCAGGGCCAAGTAGCAGGTGCTTTCCTCGTAGGTGAGCAGCGCCCCGTGGCTGTGGCCGGGCAGCGGCGCGCCGGTATAGCGGCCGGCGGTGGCGTCGTAGGCCTGCGCCGGCGCCTCTTTTTGGGTAAATAGTAACTCGACGTGCCCTGGCCCACCGGCCGCCGCGCTACCCGGTACTTGCTGACCAAAATGCGCGTCGTAAATCCCTTGCACCAACGGCAAATCGACGTGCCGCGCACTCACCGCCGCGAAAAAAGAATTATTGAACTCAATAATTTCCCTTGCCGAACGATAATTAATTTGCAGCGCTTCGGCCTTTAACGCCGGCCCCACGGTTTCGTAGCGCAGGCGTAGCAACTCGCGCATTTCCGGCTCGCGGGCCCGGGCCGCCAGGGCCCCCGTGTTGCCTTGGTGCAGGCGCAAAATCTGCTCCATCTCGCCGCCGCGCCAGCGGTAGATGGCTTGTTTAGCGTCGCCCACGGCCAAGCTGTCGAAGCCGTTGGCCAGCGTGTTTTCCACCAGCGGCAATAAGTTATTCCATTGCAATACCGACGTGTCCTGGAATTCGTCAATTAATAAATGCTCGTATTTCTCGCCCAGCCGCTCGTACAAAAATGGTACTGGCTCGGTGAGCACAATAGCGGCAATGCGGCGGTTAAATTCCGAAATCAGCACCACGTTCCGCTCGCGGCTGATTTTCTCCACCAATTTGTTTAATTCGCTCAACAGCGAGGCGTGAAATAAATACGGCTGCATCGCCGTCAGCAAAATATAATTCGGCAAAAACTTCGCGCGCAGTGAATCCAGCGTAGCCACCAAATGACGCAGTGGCTCCTTCACGGCATCGACGCGGGCGCGGTCGGTGGGAGTCTTTATTTTGCCACTGTACCACTTGTCATCGTCCAGCGTGGCCTGTACGTAGCTGTTGGGGCCCGCGCCGGGCGCCAGCAAATCGGTGCCCTTCTGCACGTAGCCAAAAATGCCGCGCTTCCCCTGAAAAAAATCGCCCTCCACCGCGCCAGCTTCGTCCAGTACGGCCCCAGCGGCTTCTTTGGCTTGCGTAAAAGCTGCTTCAATGGCCAATCGTTGCGTCCGTATTTCCTGGTCGAGCCGCCGAAAGTCGGCCAAATCGAGCTTGCCCAGCTCTGTCACCGCTTCCTGCACCGTCTCGTTGAACAGCGCCCGCCCGAAGGTGGCGAGCTCCTCGGGCAACCGGCTCCAGCTTTTCCCCTCGTCGGCGCGGCCCAGCGCATAGTCGGCTAGCGTGGCTGAGAGCAGCTTAGTGTCAGCGTCGCGGTTTACCTTATCGAGTAGCGCGGCCACGGCGCTTTGCAGCACGCTGTCGGTGTCCAGCTCCACCTCAAAGCTGGTTGGTAGCTCCAATTCCCGCGTGAAAGCCGTCACGATGCGCTGCACGAAGGCGTCGATCGTGCTCACCGCAAAGTCGGCGTAGTGGTAGAGCACCAGCCGGAACGTGGCCGCCGCCCGCCGCCGTACCACCTCGGGCCCCACGCCCAGCGCAGCAGCCACATCCGCAAATAAAGCGTCGGGCTGACCGTCCGTTTCGGGGTTGGCGAAGCGCCGCAGGGCCCCCACGATGCGCGCTTTCATCTCGCCCGCCGCGTCGTTGGTGAACGTAATGGCCAAGATGCGCTTGAAGTAGGCCGGATCGTCGGTGCCCAGCGCCAGTATGAGGTATTCCTTCGTTAACTGGTACGTTTTACCGGAGCCGGCCGATGAAGAATAAATGCGGAAGGAAGAAGGCATGGTATATTCGAACTCAATTAAATAAGCAAATGAAATATCTATTTAAAATAAAGATGTTGTCAAGTATCCTATTCATGATAAGCTCTTGTATTCAGGGTTCTGATAAGGGGAAAACCCCTGAAAAAACAGAGGTGCTATTCTCAAAAGGTACTGCTGAATACAGAATATATCATAATCCTAAATGTCCTGCAAAAATCACTGTAGACAATGTGAGTAATTTAGAAATTAAATTTTTAAAGGAAAAATCCGAAGAAAAGGATAGTGTACATGGAAAAGCATATTAATAGTGTACATGGAAAAGCATATTACTCGAGTGATGTCTTAAATAAGATTAGTGTTTGCAATGGTCTCGACCGTAAACTCATACTTAATATTTACAATAAAAAAGGTAAATTGATTTACAAAGCATCATCTGAGGCTGTAGATACGATATACTTCTCTTATCCCTACCCAATTCATGCAGAATACAATAATAAGGGCCAACAAGAAATTAAGGCATACCTACGTACATCTTATTCAATTGGTAGAAAAGAAGAATTTTCTTATGATACAGCAATAATTCGCACATTCTATTTCAAAGCGAAATAGAAAGCTTTAGCCACCTCAAAATCTCCGCTTCCACCCGCACCGGCCGCCCACTCTTCGGGTCGAGTAATGCCCAGGTAGTTTCTGCTTCGCATAGCAACACGTCATCAGTGGCGCGGGTGAGGCGGGTGTGGCGCACGGAGGTGGCTCCAGAGGTTTCGCCCACCCAGGTGGTAGCCCGCAGGGTCTCGCCCGCAAAGGCCGGCCGATGGTAGCGGACGCGGTGCTCGCGCACCACCCAAATGTAGACGTCTTGCTTATCGGGCGGGCAGATGGCCTGCCAATGGGCCCCGGCCACGTTCTGCACCCAGCGCACATACTCCACGTTGTTGGCGTGGCCGAGGGCATCGATGGCGGCTTCAGGCACCACAAACTCGTAGGAGAATTGGAAGGCGGGCGGCCCGGAAATAGGCTGAACAGTCATGCGGAAAGGGAGTGGAACGGGGCAAAGGTCGGCACCCGTCAAAAAATTATGCCGCCCTTGTGCAATCAAAAAGTATCCTTATCTTTGACGCAACCTAAGACATCAAGCCACGGTGGCCCAAACGCTTAGCGAAACTCCACAACCCACCACCATGCCCACCGGAACGGTAAAATTCTTTAATGACACCAAAGGCTTTGGTTTCATCAAAAACGACGAAACTGGCGAAGA
>JANPOR010000518.1:0-2469 GCA_031428075.1 Hymenobacter sp.
GCTGGGGGCCCTCTTTGCATTTGCTGTAGCCCAACTATTTCTCTACCACTACCTGGCACGTTACGGTGGCTGTGGGGGTGCGCACCAGGTCGCTCACGAAAAGGGCCCCGTACTTCTGGGTCTTGGTTACCGGATCGGTGATGAGGAAAGCAATAACGTCGGCCTTCACCAGCGGGGCCGTCACCGACTGGTCGCCGGGAAAAGGGCCGCCCGTGCCGCCGTACGCCGAGCCGTTGTCGAACGCTGCCCGTAGCAGAACATTAGTGGTCAGTGTTGAGAAATTGGCGTTGCCGAGGGTGGTAGAGCGCAACTGCGTGATGGGCAGCTGAGCAGACCGTTGAGGAAAAATGTTCGTTGACGCCGCCGACGCCAACCGGATATCGGCCCCCGTGGCGATGCAGACCAAGTCAACCAATGACCGGTTGGGATTGGGGCCGACGGCCGGCTTACTGGCCACGGCGAAGTGCGGCAGCAACAGGCCCTGGCGCAGGCCCACGTAGGCAAAACCGCGGTTTTGGGCCGGCGTGAGGGTCTTGCTGCCATAGGGCACGGGGCTCAGAAAGGCCCGGTAGCTATGCAAAACGGCCGTCAGGGAGTCGGTGCGGCGCAGCACGAGGCGGTAGGCGCGGCTGGCCGATTGGCCCAAGGTATCGGTGATTTTGTACTCCCATAAGTCGGAGCCTGAAGTAGTGCGGGCCGACAGCAAATTAACGATGATCAAGTCATTAGTGCCTTTTGGCAAGAGGGAGTCCAGGTACACCAGCGGCGGGTCGGGCACGGGATTGTAGCCAGCTACCGGATATATGACGGGGGTGCGGGTGGGCGACGACGTGAGCAAGATCCGTAACCGCCTGAGCTTAACGGCAGTGTCGCCAGTTTCCGCGTAAATTTTACTCGCCAGCGTGTCCCCTGCGCTAACCGTGCGGGTGCTACTCGTGAAACGGTTGGCGCCCACAAAATCGAGGCGCACCGACGGGGTAAGGGTAGTTTTGGCGCAGGCCAAGGCCAGCAGCAACAGGGGCAAAACGCGGAAGAAGCGGCGCATAGCTCAAAGGTACGGGCGGCTGGGGGCCCTGGTCACGCCCTTCGCCCAAACAAGCCTGCCAACGGCGGGTTGCTGGGGTATATTGCCCGCTCGCTATGGCTACTTCTGCTTTGATTGGTTTCTTCCAGCGTGGTCTGAACCGGGCCCTGCTGCCCGCGCTGCTGGCGGTTGCCGCCTGCCGCCCCGACCAGATAGAGCACCTCAAGGACAGCAAACGCATCGGCATCGAGGCCGAAAATTGGGAGGTGAAGCGCATCATGCCCGTTGACCTGTTGCACGCCACCCGTTGGGCCGGCGACTCGCTCACGGCCACCGCCGACACGCTGTTGCGTCGCACGTTGGCCCGAGAGCTGGCCGCCGGTGGCGTGGCTCGCTCCTTACCTTTCTGCCGCCCCGAAACCTACCGTTTCGTCGATTCGCTGGCCCGGGTACTGCACGCTACAGCCCGTCGCGTGAGCGCCCGCCCGCGCGACCCCGCCCACCGCGCCATCCTACTGACCGCCGAAACCCGCACCGATACCACCCGCACCCTGTACCGCGAGTCGCCGGAAGTTTTCTTCTATCAGCGCCCCATTGTGCTCAACAACGCCCTTTGCCTGCGCTGCCACGGCACGGTTGGCCGGGACATTTCGGCCGCCGACTACGCCCTTATTCAGCAAAAGTACCCCCGCGACCAGGCTACTGGCTACCACTTGGGCCAACAAATGGGGGCCTGGCAACTGAGCCTCGAGCGCGGCGGAGTAGCCGAATTCTGGACAATGAAAACCCGCAAAAAGTGGCGGGAGCATAAAATGCCTAAGCTATTTTGATCCCGTCAAAAAAATTTAAATGAGCAGTTCGCAGAACCCCATTGTTATCGTCGGAGCCGGCATGGCCGGGCTGGCGTGCGCTACGTGGCTGCACCGCGCCGGCCGGTCGGTGCTGTTACTCGACGCCGCCGATGCCGTGGGCGGCCGCGTGCGCACCGACGTCACGCCCGATGGCTTCCGCCTCGACCGTGGCTTTCAGGTGCTGCTGACCGATTACCCCGAGGCCCGCCGCATCTTCGACTACGGGGCCCTCGACCTGCGGGCCTTTCGCTCCGGGGCGGTCATTCGCTTGCCCAACGGCACCGAAACGACTTTGCAAAGTCCTTTGCAGCGGCCGTTGGCAGCATTTTCGGCGTTGGCTTCGCCCATCGGCACCTTACCCGATAAGCTGCGCATTCTCAGCTTGGTACGCCACGTGCTGCAGCATACGCCCGAAGCGCTGCTGGCCCGTCCGGCCACCGACACGCTCACCTTCCTGCGGCGCTACGGCTGGAGCGAGGCCATGATTGACAATTTCTTCCGGCCGTTTTTCGGCGGCGTGTTTCTGGACCGCAGCCTCGGCACGGCCAGCAATTTTTTCGAGTTCGTGTTTCAGCAGTTCGTGCGGGGGCAGGC
>JANPOR010000519.1:0-3145 GCA_031428075.1 Hymenobacter sp.
ACACCTCCCTAAACCAAGACGAGCGAATCACGTGGCCCGCTCGTTTGCCTCTAACCCACCACCTCAAAATGCGGCCAGTTGCCGCCCCGCTGCACCCGCGCGTCGGCCGCCTTCATCAGCCGCGTAAACTTGCTCAGCAGCAGCCCTGGCTACGGTACCTCCACGCTGGGCAGCGCGTCATGGTTCGACTCGCCGCCCTGCTTGTAGGTCACATAAGTCCCGGCGCGGTCCGGCCCTGTGCGTGGAGCTCGCCCTAGCGCTTCACTGGCCGGAGGCACTTCATAACAATGGTCCTGGTGGGCTGCCCACCACCCGCAAGAGATGCACGTCGGCCTTCAAAGCCGAGGTCGTATGCCAAGTGGCCACTGGAGCCCGGCAAACCGATGTGGCCCGTGCGCAAAGCATTTCGCTCGCACTAACGGGCCCGCTAATGCCGAGCCTCATGACAGCCTGTGCCCAGCCGCGCCACGCGGGGAGAAATCCAGCGCCTGCGGTAAGCCCGCCCGGGCCTACGTGTCGGTGGCCGAGTTCTGCCAGTTTACCCACTTGTCGGAGGCCGAAGTGTCCCGCGCCCTCAACCAAAGGTGAACGTAGCTAACGCCCGGCAAGCCGGGCGTCGAGCATAGATAGAGCATGGCTAAAGGCACCTTCGCCCGACCCTATGCCAACCCCAGCCAGTGTCGCGGCAATGCTGATGCCGACGCACAAAAAAGGGCCGCTCCCGAAACGGGAACGGCCCTTAATACCGGAAAGAGGAGTTTGGCAACTAATTCTTCCAAGCAGCAGCAAATGTGTATTTAAGTAACTGCCCCGCTGCTTTTTTTACAACTCTTCAAGCAGCTGCGGAAGGCGGTCGCCCTGTTTTGTCCCAGATACTGTCCCAGGCGCAAACAAAAACCCCCTCTACAAGTTGTAAAGGAGGTTTTTTGTGGCAACAGTTGGAATCGAACCAACGACACCAGCATTTTCAGTGCTGTGCTCTACCAACTGAGCTATGTTGCCGATTCCCGCCGATGGCTACTTCGGTTTTGGGACCGCAAAGGTAAGGAAGCAAAACGGAGGCACAAGATTTTTACTGAAAAAATTGTTATCTGGGTATCAGCCGGCTGTTTTTAATTCGGCATGCCTACTAAATTGCGGGCCCAATTGGTCCGGACGGGTTATATTTACTGCTATGTTGCAATCCATTCTTTTCGCGTTGCTATTGGTGGCCGCGTTCGGTCTTTTCGCCTGGCAGGTCCAAAAAATTCGGGCCAACGTCCTCGTTGGGCGCGACCGAAACATGAGCGGCCATCCGGCCGAGCGCCTGCACAAAACCTTGCTCGTGGCTTTCGGGCAACAGAAGATGTTCAAGCGCCTCACCCCTGCCCTGCTGCACTTGATAGTTTACGTGGGCTTTCTGGTAATCAACATCGAGGTAATAGAAATCATCATCGACGGGCTGTTCGGCACCCACCGCTTTCTGAGCTTCTTAGGACCGGTGTATAGCGTGCTGATGGGCACCAACGAAGTGCTGGCCGCGTTAGTGATCGTCGCCGTGGCAGCCTTCTGGTGGCGGCGCAACAGCCACCCGCCCCTCAAGCGCTTCACGGGCCCCGAGCTGCGGATGTGGCCCAAACTCGACGCCAATATCATTCTCTACGTTGAAGTGGTGCTGATGGCGGCGCTATTTTTCATGAACTCGGCCGATATCCGGCTGCACCAAATGGAAGGTAAAGCGTTGCCGGGGGCCTTCCCGGTCAGCCATCTCCTGAGCCGCCTCCTACCCGCCAACGTGGATACGCTGGGGGTATTGGAACGGGGCAGCTGGTGGATTCACATCACGGGGATCCTTCTGTTTCTCAACTACCTGCCCAGCTCCAAGCATTTCCACATCATCATGGCGTTTCCGAACGTGTGGTATTCGCGCCTGGTGCCGCAGGGGCAGTTCAGCAATGTGGAAAGCATCACCCACGAGGTGAAAGCGATGATGGACCCCAGTTATGAGGTGCCCGCCGCGCCGGTGGGCCCCGATGGCTCGGCCCTGGCCCCCACGCCCTTCGGCGCCAAGGACGTGGACGACCTGCCCTGGACCAGCCTGATGAACGCTTACTCCTGTACTGAGTGCGGCCGCTGCACCTCGGTGTGCCCGGCCAACCTGACGGGCAAGCTGCTCTCGCCCCGCAAAATCATTATGGACACCCGCGACCGGGTGGAGGAAAAGTATAACTCGCCGCTGATTTTTCGACCCAACATGTACGGCCCCGAGGCCAAGCACGAGCCCATTGCGGACCTAGCCAACGCCACGCTGCTGCGCGGCAAGGTGACGCCCGAAGAACTCTGGGCCTGCACCACTTGCAACGCCTGCGTGGAAAGCTGCCCCGTGAACATCAACCCGCTCGAAAGCATAATTGAAATGCGCCGCTTTCTGGTGCTGGAGGAGTCGGCGGCCCCGAACTCGCTCAACGTTATGTTCTCCAACATTGAAAACAATGGGGCCCCCTGGGCGTTTTCGCCCTCCGACCGTTTCAACTGGGCCGATGATTTGTACGTAAAAGGATCCGTTAGAGAAACCGCTTCGGTGTAGCCGTTTGTGCACGGCCCGCCGGCATTTGAAAGAATCCCACCCTTTTTTCCTGTCCCGCGCCATGCAAAAGCCCATCGATTCTTCATCGTCCGCCGCTTCGACCGAAACGCCCCTCGGCTTCACCCAATCCAAGGCTGCGCGCCCCAACCCGCCAGTGGCCACGTTCCGGCAGTACCTGGAGGGGCCGGCCGAAACGTTTGAAATGGCCCGCCGCAAGGCGCAGGCCGCTACCCGCGACAAGTCTGGCGGGGCTTCCGACACCGAAGCCCGTCATCTGTTCGCTCACTGATCTTTGTTCCTGATCCGGGCCCCGGCCCGTCCGCTTTTTAGTTTCTATGCTGCCCGAAACCGCTGCTCCGGCCCCCCGCCAAATCACCGTACCCGTCATGGCCGATTTGGCGGCCCGCAACGAGTCGCCCGAAATCCTGTTCTGGGTGGGCTGCGCCGGGGCCTTCGACGACCGCTACACGCGCGTGACGCGGGCTGTCGTGCGCATCCTCGACCAAGAGGGCACCACGTACGCGGTGCTGGGCCCGGAAGAATCTTGCACCGGCGACCCCGCCAAGCGGGCCGGCAACG
>JANPOR010000520.1:0-5139 GCA_031428075.1 Hymenobacter sp.
GGAAGAAGCCGAAGGCAACCACGAACACAAACAAATGGCCCAGCGCGACGATAAGGAAGCAACCATTAAAAAAGGCGGCTCCCATCATAGGAGCCGCCTTTTTCTGGTGCTAAAGAAAGCGTGAGCTTACTGGGCCCGCACGAGGGGCGAATCCACGACGTGCTCCGATACGAACCACACTTGCAGCTCATTGGTGCGCATCACGTCGCTTACCGCGAGGTCGTTAGTGCCGTCATCGCCCGACTCGTCGGCTTTCTTGGCAATTTCGTGGCACTCTTTCAAAATGATTTGGTGGGCTTCCAGCAAGCGCGAAATCTGCACGGGGGCCTCCTCCCGGTCACGCGGCGGGCGGGGGACAAGCGTGTTTTCGGCCACGTCGTGCGCCATAGCAATGGCCACACCACCCAGAATCTGGATGCGCTCGGCGATGGTGTCCACTAGCTCCGACTGCTCTTCGTAGTGCTTGTCGAAGAGCAGGTGCAACTGGTAAAAGGTGGGGCCCGTCACCTGCCAATGGCTTTTCTTGTAAAGGTCGCGCAGCGACATGGTGTCGGCCAGCAACTGGTTGAGCATCCGCACGCTATTCAAGCGCACGTTGTCAGCCAAGCCGATGGGCAGGCGCTGGCTCACCGTACCAAAGCGCTGGGTGACGGCCGGAGCGTTGATTTGCTGGTTGAGGATGGGCTGGACGTTAACGACTTTGTTGGGGCCCTTGGCAATGGCCACCGAAGTGGTCGCGTTTTTCACAGCTTTTTTAGGAGCGGCAACTTCGGTTTTGGCTGGAGCGGCCATAAAAGATTTTTTAGGAGATTTTTAAGAGATTTTTAGAAAAGCAGGCTGTTAAAACAGCTTGTCTGGCATACGTAAGCGCCGCGCTGGGGTTAAGGCCCCCCGTATATTTGTGCAGCTTGTGGGTCAACAACGGTCGCCGGGCCGGCAGGACCCTTCGCTTTCTTCTGCGCTGCTCATGCCTTTTCCTTTTTTTGGCGACGACAAATCCACGGTCGCGTGCCTGCTGGCCACCCTGCCTCAAACTGGCCACCTCGACTGGATTGGCCTGCGCCTAGCCCGCCGCCAGCCGATGCTAAGCGTGGCCGAAGCCGACGTAGTGACAGATGCGCACGTAGCCGGCGACCGCGCCCGCCTCAAGGCCGGCGGCAAGCGCCAAGTCACGCTCATACAGGCCGAGCACCTGCCCGCCGTGGCCAGCTTCCTGGGGCTGCCGGGGGCTCTCGATCCTGCCCGCCTGCGCCGCAACCTGGTAGTGCGCGGCCTCAACCTACTGGCCCTCAAAGGCCGCCAGGTTCAGATTGGCGACGAGGTGCTGCTCGACATCACCGGCGAGTGCCACCCCTGCTCGCGCATGGAGGAAGAGCTGGGGCCCGGCGGCTACAACGCCATGCGCGGCCACGGCGGCCTCACGGCGCACATCACGCGGGGCGGCCGCATCCGGGTAGGCGACGCGGTGCGGGCGGTGGGCCCGGCCGGGGGCCCAGCTTAGCAGCCGCGCCTACGCCCCGTCCATGCGCTCGATTTTGGGGGTGAAGGAGCCCAGCACGTCCACCAGGTCGCGCTGGTGGGCCATCACCTGGCGGATGTCTTTGTAGGCGGCGGGGGCATTGTCGAGCCCACCGCCCATCGACTCCACGCCGTGGTCGCGCAGCTGGCGGCGCAGCTCGCCTTCGCCAATTTAGATTTTGGCCTGGGTGCGCGCGATAAGCGCCGCCCGGTCCCGTGCAAGGCCGAGTTGATGGAATCCTGCTCGCCGCGGCCGCCCACGATGAAGCCCGGCGCCGTCATCGTGCCGGGGATGACGCCCAGCACGCCCAAGCCCGCCAGCGTGGCACCCTTGCGATGTACGATGGCCGCGCGGCCGTCGGGCAGGGTTTCCCTCCAGGCGAAATTATGATAGTTTTTGACCTACGCCAGCGGCTTTTCGCCCAGCGCCTTGCTCAGGCGCTTGTGGGTATCGTGGTGGCAGGCCGGGGCGTGGTCGCCGGCCAAGTTCATGGCCGCCTAGTACCCCTGGCCTTCCTGCGAGTCGAGCGGGAGCCAGGCCAGGTGACGCACCTGCGGCGGCAGCGGGCATGTCCATCGCCACTTTGGTGTAGTGCTGCACGATAGCCGCGCCCAGTCCGCACGAGCCGCTGTGCGAGAGCGCACCCAAATACTGGCCCACGGGTAAGTGCAGGTCGTTAGCCGGATCGGTGATGTCGACCACGCCGAACTCCGCGAAGTGGTTGCCCAAGCCTTACGAGCCGAGCTGCTTCACCGCTGAATCAAGCTTCTGTCGCGCTACGGCCCCCTACCGAAACTCGGCCCGGTCAAAAATGACGTCGTCCACGTTCACGTTTTTGAACACTTCCTTAGTTACCGAGGCGCGTGTTTTCGAGCAGCAGCGCGTGCTTTTGAGCAGCAGCTTGCGCAGCTCCTGGCGGCGCTGCTCCAGGTAAGAGGGTGGCAGTTCGGACACCGACAGGGCCATGCGGAAGCCGATGCCTACGCCACAAGGAATCACAGCGTTGTCGGCGGCCAGCACGCCGCCGATGGGCGGGCCGTAGCCCTGGTGGGCGTCGGGCATCAGGACCCCGCCGAGGGTGATGGGCAGCCACGTGGCCACGTCCATCTGCTTAAGGGCCCCGTCTTCGATGAAGTCGTTGCCGTAGCGGTAGTCTTTAATTTCCGCGTTTAGGACCACCTCGCGCGAGGGCTGGGGCACGGCTCGGCCACCACGCACCAGTTTTCGTCGCGCATGTACTTGAACGGGTCGTCTTTGATTTGCTTGAGCAGGGCCAAGGTGCTACCCTTATCCATTTTGCGGAATTCCTTTTGGGCCAGCACGTCGAGCGCACGGCCGATGACGGGGCCCTCGGGGAAGCCAAGTTTGCGGAGGTCGTTGCCGCGGAGTTGGTTAGCCATAGCGGTGAATGAATGGGTGGATCCCTGAGGTATGGCCGGCCGTGCACGATGTTAGCCGGGCGAACCCGGCTGCCCGACACTAACCGGCTCCAATCTGGAGCTTACCGGTAGCTTTTTGCGTTATACAGCCCATGCCGAACCTTGCCACGTCCGACCACTACACCCTGGATTTGCCCGCTGGGCACCGCTTTCCCATCGCCAAATATGCCTTGATAAAAGAGCAGCTACTGTGGCAGGGTGTGGCCGCGCCCGCCGATTTCTACGAGCCCGGCCTGTGCGCCGAGGCCGATGTGCTGCGGGTACACACCGCTGGTTATTGGCACCGCGTGCGCGATTTGCAGCTCTCGGCCAAGGAGGTACGGGCCCTGGGGCTGCCGCAAAGTTCGCAGCTGGTACGCCGCTCGCTGAGCAGTAGCGCGGGCACGCTGCAAGCGGCCCTGAGGGCCCTGAAAACTGGCATCGGCCTGAACCTAGCCGGCGGCACCCACCACGCCTTTGCCGACCGGGGCGAGGGCTTTTGCGTGCTGAACGACCAGGCCATTGCCGCGGCGCACCTGCTGGCGCACGGTTTGGCGCGGCAAATTCTAATTGTCGATTTGGACGTGCATCAGGGCGACGGCACGGCCCATATTTTCCGCGACGAGCCGCGCGTATTCACATTTTCGATGCACGCCGGGGCTAACTACCCGCTGCGCAAAGAGCAATCGGACCTGGACGTTGCGCTGCCGCTGGGCACAGTCGACGCGGACTATTTGCGCATTCTGGCCGATACGCTGGAGACCCTGGTGGACCGCGTGCGGCCGGATTTCCTCTTCTACCAAGCCGGTGTGGATGTGCTGGCCACCGACAAGCTCGGGAAGCTGGCCCTGACGCCCGCCGGCTGTCAGCAGCGCGACGCGCTGGTGCTCGGCCTGTGCCATGCCAGGGCCCTGCCCGTAGCCGTGAGCATGGGCGGCGGCTACTCCGAGCGGCTGGCCGACATTGTGGACGCGCACTGCAACACGTTTCGGGTGGCGTTCAACTTTTGGCCGTAGCCTGGCGTTATGCACGCACTGCTGCTATGAAGAAACCTGTCCTGCCCACCTCCCCTGCCCTGCCCGCCCCAGTGCGGGTGCCCGTTCCCCTCGCCGAAGCCTGCACGCCCGGCAACCTCGCGCAGGCCGCGTTTCGGCGGGCATTGTTGGCACTGGAGGGCCTGCGAGCCCAATTGCACGAGCTGCAAGCCGCCCGGGCCACGGACCGGCAGCGCTACTGGCAGCAGGTGGGCCCCGCCGCTGCTGGTGTGGTGGCAGCCCGCCGGGCCCTCTACGAGCCCTTGGAAGCAGCTTTACTATCGCCGTTTTTCAGCCGTCTAGAGGAGGAACGGATTGTGCAGTTCATCTTGGGCAACGCCGGGGCCCTAGCCGCCCGGTTTGGCGAAGACGAGGCGGTCATCCTCGCCAGATACACCCCGGCCCGGACCGCTTCCGCCGCTGCCCCAAAGGCCGCTGAGGAAGCGCCCGCTGCACACCCGCCGGCCCACGAGCAAGCCGCCCAGGCGCACCAGCGGACCAGAGCCCAGCGCTTAGCCGACGCCACCGCGCTGGCGGCCCGCGCCGACCAGCAGCGCCTGCAAACCAGCGCTAAAACCGTGTACCGCCAACTGGCCCGCGCCCACCACCCTGACCTCGAACGCGACCCGGCGCAACAACAAGCCAAGACGGCCCTGATGCAGGAAATCACGGCTGCCTACGAAGCCGGCGACCTCTACGCACTGCTCCAGTTGATGGCCGACTCGGCCCACGCCGAGGCGGCCGACGCCGACGTGCTTATTCAGTACACCCAGGCCTTGCACCGCCAACAGATTGACCTCAAAAACCAGCTCAACGAGTTGAAGTACGGCCCCGACGGCCCCGCAACCAGCATCGGCAAGAAGCGGGAAATCGAGTTGCGCCAAGTCAAGCGTGACCTGCGCGCCGAAGCAGAATACATACGCCAGGTGGGGCACCAGATTCAAGAACCGGCAGGCCTGCGCGAAATACTACGCGAGCTAGTCGCCGAAGGCCTGGATTCGGTGTAGCGCGGGCCCTGCGGGGCCGCGCCCTGAACTTGGACGCATTACGGGCAGATTTGTAAAGCCCCGCCGCTTGCAATGCATACTTACTCGCTGCCCAGGCCCAACGCTTCCACGGCGGCTTGCACAGCCTCGGCGCGGTAGGCGGGCGCGGTGGCGGGGGCTTT
>JANPOR010000521.1:0-12488 GCA_031428075.1 Hymenobacter sp.
CAGCCCGGCCAGTGCCGCCATGCCCAAGCCCCGGCCGCTCAGGGCCAGCGGCTGCCCTTGTAGCTTCAGTTTCAGCAGCCACGCGGCGCCCAGCCCAGCGGCCACCAACTGCAGTACCACGGCCCCCACGGCGGGCGACAGGTGGTTGGCCGCCAACTTGATAAAAAAGTTATAGAGCGCCAGACACAGGGCCGTGAGCAGGGCCAGGGGTAGCCAGTTGATCATCTAGTAGCTTTATAAAATGAACTGGTTTTTTATTATTTGGGCACTATTCGTCGCAGGACTAGCTGTCCGAGGATTTTTCAAGAAAAGGAGCCGAGCCGAGAATTTACGTCTGCACGGAATTCGAACTAGTGGACTAGTTATTAGAAATAAATTTCATTTAAGCCGCATTTCCGTATTTCGACCGGTCATTCAATTTCAAACCCAGCAGGGAGAAATGAATGAAACAGAAGATTTAAACGGCTGGGCCATGGCAGTTCCAAGATTCTCCAAAGGAGAAAAAGTAGCGCTCATCTACGAAGAAGATAGTCCTACCAATTTCAAGTTGGTTTAGAGAGCAAGTATCTCTAAAAAAGAAATCTCGGCTGCACTAAAAGCTGAGATTTTGAAAGTGAAGGTTCATCTGACAACCATCGCTCTACCTATCAAATACCAGCTTACCGCAACTGCTCCTTCAATAGCTCCATTTCCACCTGCGGGGCCACCTTTTCGTACAGCACGCGGTACGCGGCCGTGGTTATCGGCATGTGCACTTTCAGCTTCAAGTTCAGTTCGTGGATGGATTTGACAGCGTAGTAGCCTTCGGCCACCATGTTCATTTCGAGCTGCGCGGATTTGACGGAGTAGCCGCGGCCCACCATGCCGCCGAAGGTGCGGTTGCGCGAGAACTGCGAGTAGGCCGTCACCAGCAGGTCGCCGAGGTAAGCGGAGGCAGAAAGATCACGCTGCAACGGGCTGACGGCCTGCAGGAAGCGGCGGATTTCCTGCACCGCGTTACTCACCAGTACAGCCAGGAAATTGTCGCCATAGCCCACGCCGTGGGCGATGCCGCCGGTGAGAGCGATGATGTTTTTCATCACGGCGCAGTACTCGATGCCGTCGAGGTCCAGGGCCGGGTAGGCCTTCACGTAGCGGTTGCGCAGCAGCTCGCAGAAGGCCAGCGCCAGGCCCGCGTCGGGCGAGCCGATGGTGAGGTAACTCTGCTTTTCGAGAGCCACTTCCTCGGCGTGGCAGGGCCCCGCGATGACGCCCAACTGGGTGCGCAACAGCCGGAACCGCTCAGATACGTAGTCGGTCACGAGCTGATTTTTGCCCGGCAGCATGCCCTTGATGGCGGAAACAACCTTTTTGTGCTTTAGCGCGTCGCGGTCCAGCTTATCGAGTACGGGCTGCACGAAGGCAGCGGGCACGGCCAGCACCACCCAGTCGGCTTCCTCCACCACATCGGCCAGGTCGGTGGCCGGGTAGACCATATTCAGGTCGAACTGCACAGCCGAGAGGTAGCGCGGGTTGTGGTGGGTGCGCAGCAAGTGCTGCACGTCTTCTTTCGAACGCAGCCACCAATCGACGCGGGCCCCGTTTTCGGACAGTATTTTGGTCAGGGCAGTGGCCCAGGAGCCGCCGCCGAGCATGGCAATTTTTTCCAACGTAATCGGGTGGGGAAAGAAGCGGGGAACCGCCGGGCGCGGGCCGGGCGGCGAGGAAGCGTGAAACAGCCCTAACGGAGCCCCGGGGCCCCGCGTTACGGCTTGGCGTCTTGCAGGGCTTCTTTGCTCAGGCTTTTAGCGTCTTTGATAATTACTTGGCCGCCGTCCTTCAACTCCTTGGCCACGGCCCGGAAGGGGCCAGTTACCACGGGCGTGCCGGCGGGCAAGCCGCTCAAAATCTCAATGTTTTTGGAGTCGGTAATGCCCGTTTTCACCGGCGTAGCCACGGCGCGGCCGTCTTTCACCACAAACACCACTTCCTGGATTTCAGTCTTGGCAGGGCCGCTGGGGGGGTCTACCACGGTGGCCGTACCGCTACGCCGCCCGCCGGGGCCCCCGCCCCCGCCCGCGGGACCCGCGTCCTTGGTTGCAGCCGAGTCGGAACGGGTCGTCACGGCGAAAAGCGGCACGCTGAGCACTTGCTTCTTGCGGTCGGTGATGATGTTGACCGAGGCCGTCATGCCCGGGCGAAAGGGCACGATGGTTTGTTTCCGCACCGTCCGCAACAAATGGCTGTAGCTTTCGGGCAGCAGCCGAACGCGCACCTCAAACTCGGTCACGGCTTCGGCCGTCAGCGCGTCTTTGGCCGTGTTGGCGATGTTGGTGACGATGCCCCGAAACTTCTCGTTCTTGCTGGAATAGGCGTCCACGTCCACCTCGGCCGAGTCGCCCAGGTTCACGTTCGTCACCTCGTTCTCGTTCACGCTCACACGCACTTCCATGTTGTTGAGGTTGGCGATGCGCATGATTTCGGTGCCCGCCATTTGGGAAGTACCTACCACCCGTTCGCCTTTTTTCACGTTGAGCTTGCTCACGGTGCCGCTCACAGGGGCGTAGATAGTGGTCTTGTTCAAATTTTTGCGCGCTTCTTCGAGCGAGGCCGAAGCGGCCGTCACGGTGCTTTGCGCGGCCCGAATTTGCTGGCGGGCCGAGTTAATTTCTTCCTGCGAGGCGTTATAAGCCGCCTGGCTAGCTTCGTAGTCGGCCTGTGAAATCACCTTCTGCTTATACAGCGAAGCGTTGCGGCGATAGGTTAGCTCGGTTTGCTTGGCGCTGGCCATCAGCTGCTGCAAGCGAGCACTGGCTTGACCCACGTTGGCGCGCTGGGTGCCCAC
This sequence comes from Hymenobacter sp., assembly GCA_031428075.1. GTDB lineage: Bacteria > Bacteroidota > Bacteroidia > Cytophagales > Hymenobacteraceae > Hymenobacter. The sequence goes on from JANPOR010000521.1 coordinate 2,825, forward strand.
CTGGGCGTTTTGCATGTTCACCAGGGCTTGGTAGTTATCGGGGCGGATGCGCAGCAGCAGCTGGCCCTTCTTCACGGAGTCGCCCTCCTGCACGTACAGGGCGATGATTTCGCCCGATACGTCGGGGGAGATTTTCACTTCCGTTTCGGGCTGCACTTTGCCCGAGGCGCTCACCTTTTCGGTGATATCGGCCGGGCCGGCCTTTTCTACGAGTACTTCGGTACCGGCGGGCTTGCCCACCCAGCCCTTCTTTTTGGCCACTATGAAGCCGACAATCAACACGACCACCAGGGCCAGCAACGAGTAGAGTAAGCGGTTATTTTTCATTTAAGTCAATGAGTGAATGAGTGAGTGAGCAACTGAGGAAATAGCAAAGTGGCCGGATGCTACTTCACTCCTTCGCTCCTTCACAGCGCCAGCGGCTTGCCTTGGTAAAAATCAAGCACCTTGCGGCGGAAGAAAAATTCGTATTTGGCCTGAATCACGTCCGACTCGGCGGCCGTGAGGTTGTTGCGGGCGATGTTGAAGTCGGTACCGTTGAGTAGGCCGTTGTTAAAGCGTATTTCGGCGTTGCGGAAAGCCAGCGCCAAGGCCTCCACCTGGCGGGAACTGGCGGCAAAGCGGCGCTGGGAGGCCAGGGCGTCGGCGTAGCTCTGCTGGATGGTCTGGCGCAGCTGCAGCCGGGCCTGCTCAGCCCGCACTTCGTTTTGCTGGATATTGATCTGGGCGCGCTGCACGCCCACGCGGGTTTGCAGGCCGTTTAGGATTGGAATGTTAAGGGATATTTGCGCGAACTCGCCGCGGTTCTGCGACAGCTGGTCGAAGAACTTGAAGGGCAGCTGATCAAAGCTGGGCTGGAGCAGCACCAGGGAGGTGGGCGCGTAACCGCCGGTTGCGTTGGGGTCGATTTGCAGCACCGGCACCGCGTTGAACTTGTCCTGCCGCAAAATCTGCTGGTTACGCACCGACGAGAAGCCAGTCTGCACGCCCCCGGCCAGGGTTAGCCGCGGGTAGTAGGCGCCGCGGAAGACGTCGAGGTTGCGCTGGGCGCTGCGCACGCGCAGCTCAGCGGTCCTGATTTCGGGGAGGTTCTGGCGGGCCAGCTCGTAGGTGGCGGTGGGGTCCAGACCGCCGGCATTTTCGGCCCCGAAAGCCGCCGGGTCGGGCAGCGTGGGCAGCACCACTTCGAAACGGGTCGCGGTGGCGGGGTCAAGGTTGAGTTCCTGCACCAGGGCGAGCTGGGCGAGGTCACGCTGGTTTTGGGCCGTGACGAGCGTACGCTCCTCGCCCGCCAGCTGCGCCCGGCTGTCGAGCACGTTGCCCTCGGCTACGGCCCCGGCCCGGAACAATTTTTCGCTGCGGCTCACCTGCTCGCGCACCGTGCCCAGGCGCGCTTCCGACGCCCGGATCAGCTCCTGGGACAGCAGTAGCTGTAGGAACGACGAAGCCACGTTCAGCGACAAGTCGTTGCGGGTCTTCTCGACGTCTACCCGCGCGGCCTGCGCGTCGAGTTGCCCTTGGCGCACGGTGTTGCGCAGCTGGAACCCGGCGAACAAGGTCACCTGCCCCGAGGCTGTGAAGTTGTTGGCCCGCACGTTCACGGCCTGGAACTGGTTCGTGAACGGGTCGCGGTTGGTACCAAAGTTATAGCTCTGGGTGCCGTTCAGGCCAGCCGTGGGCAGTAGCGCGGCACGGTTTAGGCGCGTCTGGGCGTCCTGCTGCTGCGCGGTCAGCTCGCTCTGCCGCACGCCCAGGTTGTGGGCCAGGGCATAGTCCACGGCGGCTTGCAGCGTCCAGGGACCCGTGGGCGCGGTGGGCGGTGTCGATCCAGAAGCCATGGCGCGGGCCGGCGGCGCGGACTGCGGGTTCGGGACTTGGGCCAGAATTGGTTGGGCCAGCAGGCCCAGCAGCGCGCCCGCCAGCAGGCCCGCCCACTGGTGGCGCGCCGGGCCCTGGGGAGTTGGTACCGTTGTCTTCATTTTCATATAAAAAAGCAATCGGTTTCGGATTGTACGGCCACCGCACCAGCCTTATTTGTTCGCATCGGGCCCTGGTCTATAAATTCTACGGCCCACTACTCCAGCGTCGGGATGTAGGTGATGTGCTGCACCCAGCGCAGCTCGCGCAGGTAGGCCAAAGTCAGGTCTTTCACGGGGCTGTCGATTTCGATGAACTGGCGGGCGGCGTCGTGCTTGCCTTTCCGGCTCACAAACATGGTGGCGATGTTGCAGTCGTCGTGCGCAATCACCGACGCAATAAAAGCGATGGAGCCCGGCTCGTCGGTGGCGTCGACGATGAGCGTGTGCAGGCTACCCGAAAAATCGGCCGGAAAGCCGTCCACTTCCACGATGCGGATAACGCCGCCGCCCCGGCTCTGGCCCACCACTTCCACCCGGCGGCCGGTAGCACCGTTGAGCAGGTTGAGCTTGATGGTGTTGGGGTGCATGGTGGACGCGTTGCCCACGCTCTGGAACGTGTATTTCAGCCCCGCTTCGGCGGCGTGGTCGAAGGCCGTGCGGATTCGCACGTCGTCGGGCGCGTAGCCCAGCAGCCCGGCCACGCTGGCGCGGTCGGAGCCATGGCCCTCGTAGGTGCGGGCAAACGAGTTGTAGAATGTAACCACCGCCTCGGTGGGCAGGGTCCCCAGGATGCGGATGGCAGCCCGTGCAATGCGCACCACGCCGGCCGTGTGCGACGAGCTGGGCCCGATCATCACCGGGCCGATCATGTCAAAAATACTGGATTTTTCTGCCATTGCGAATCCAAAAGTAGGGCCCAGCCGCCGGAACCGCCCACCGGGCATCATAGACTTTATTTTATATAGATGTTTAGGATGGGGCCGGCGTTGCACCCGGCCCGGCCGCAAGCGGCGCAGAAGGTATTTTTACGGTCTTATTCCCCCTTCTCATGGCCACCGCTCCGTTTGTTTCCGACGAATTTTCGCCTGCCGTGCTGGACCAGCTGCGCCGCTTGCAGGAAAAGTACGCCGCGGACGGCCAGGACCTCGCCGCCTATCTCGAAGGCCTCTACCGCACCGACTACGTCAACTACTGGGATTACATCGAACTCGACACGCTGCTCTCGCTCCAGCGCCCGCTCACGAAAATCCCCGACGAGCGCATTTTCATTATGTATCACCAGATTACGGAGCTGTATTTCAAGCTCTGCCTCTGTGAGTATGAGCAAATCGGGGCCCTCAAACGACCCACGCTCGGCGAAGTGGTGCTGCGCGTGGGCCGCATCAACCGCTATTTCGAAAATTTGATCGACTCGTTCGACGTCATGGTCGACGGCATGGACAAGCAGCAGTTCCTCGAGTTTCGCATGGCCCTGATGCCGGCCTCGGGCTTCCAGAGCGTACAGTACCGCCTGATCGAAATCGCCAGCACGGCCCTGGAAAACCTTACCGACGAAGAGCAGCGCCTGGCCTTGGGCCAAAGCCCCGACCACCAGCAACTCTTCGGCTGCATCTACTGGAAAGCCGGGGCCACTGTGGAAGAGACCGGAGCCAAGGCCCTGACACTAATTGAGTTCGAGCGTAAATACACCGCCCAACTTGTGGCCCACGCCCAGACTTACCAGCTGCGCAACGTGTGGGCCGTGGTGCAGCGCCTGCCCGAAGCTGAGCAGCGCCACCCCCGCTTGGTGCAAGCCCTGCGCCAACTCGATGTGGGCGTCAACGTGAACTGGCCCCTAATGCACTTCAAGTCGGCCGTGCGCTACCTCCGGCGCGGCCCCACCGACATGACCGCCACCGGCGGTACCAATTGGCGCAACTACCTGCCGCCCAAGTTCCAACGCCGGATTTTTTACCCGCAGCTGTGGAGTACTCAGGAGTTGGAAGACTGGGGCAAGGGCTGGGTGGAGAGCGCGTTGGATGAAACCGGCAAGTAGTCGCCGTTAACAATAAGTGCAGGGTTCGCCCCTAAAGACACCGCGCCAGCAGTTCCCTGCGGCGCGTTGTTTTTAGGGGCGAACCGACTTTATTTCACCGTGAAATCGGCTTCGGTGTTTTCCCATTTCATAGCCACTACGCCGGCTTTGTCGACGGTGATTGCGAATTGCTCCACCGGCGAGGCGGTTTTCTTGGGCCGTACGCTCACGCGCAAAACGTCGTCGGCAGCGCTGTACTTAAAGGCCCCCCACTGGTTGGGCACCTTGTTGAAGATGACCGTCCAGGCCGTGGCGGTGGGGATGGTGAAGAGGCCGTACTTGCCGGCGGGCAGCGTTTTGCCCTCAATCTTCACGGCCTTGCTCACCGTGAACGTGGCGGCCTCGTTGGCGCCCGTGCGCCACACCTGGCCGTAGGGCACCAGCTCGCCAAAAACCTTGCGGCCTTTGGCCGAGGGGCGGCTGTAATCGATGGCGACGGTGGTGCCATTCACCACGGCGCTGGCGATGGCCGGCGGACTGGAGCGCTTGGATTTATCTTCTGGGGCTTTGTTCTGGGCCAGGGCCCCGGAGGCGTTGAACAAGAGGGCCGCACCGGCTAGTATGGCGACGAGAGGTGAGAAAAGGCGCATGAGAAAAAGGAAGGAAAAGTGGGAATAAGTTATTGACTTGGCCAACGCTACAAGCCAAAAACCTGCCAGCAAGTTAAATTAATTTACGGCAGATGCCCGCGCGTCCGGGTTTCGCCCATTCGCCAGTACACGAGCAGCGAAATAAACGCGCAGCCCGTCACGTACCAGTAAAACCACTCAGCCACGCCGTGCTCCTTGGCCAGCAGCGCCAGGTACTCGGCCGTGCCGCCAAACAGGGCCGTGGTGAGGGCGTACGGCAGCCCCACGCCCAGGGCCCGGACGTGGGTCGGGAACAGCTCGGCCTTGACAATGGCCGAAATGCTGGTGTAGGCACTCACCACGAACAGGGCCGCCACCAGCAGCCCAAACGCCGCCCATTCGCTAGGCGCGTGGGCCAGCCCTTGCAGCACCGGCACCGTGCCCAGCGTGGCCCCCACCCCGAAAAATAGCAGCACCGGGCGCCGCCCCACCACATCGGACACGGCCCCCAGCAGCGGCTGGAACAGCAGCGCCACGGCCATCGCCCCGAAGGAAATCAGCGTCGCCTGCTCCTTACTGAAGCCGCTGGTGTTGACCAGAAATTTCTGGGCGTAAGTGGTGAAGGTATAGAACGCCAGCGTGCCGCCCAGCGTGAGGCCGGCCACGGTGAGGGTGGCGCGCGGATAGACCCGCAGCTGCTGCCAGGCCGACGGCCGGGCGGGCAGGTTTGCGGTGGCAATCCGAACTTTATTTTGCTCGAACGCCGCTGTTTCGCTCATGTGTTCGCGCAGGTACAGGGCCCCCAGCGCCGCGGCGGCCCCTACCACGAAGGGCACGCGCCAGCCCCAAGCCGTTAATTGGGCCGCTGTCAGCAATTGTTGCAGTGTGAGCTGCACGACGAGGGCCAGCAGCTGCCCGCCCATCAGCGTCAGGTACTGAAAGCTCGACCAGAAGCCCCGGTGCCCGGTCCCGGCCATCTCGGAGAGGTAGGTGGCCGAGGTGCCGTACTCGCCGCCCACGCTCAGGCCTTGCAGCAGCCGCGCCAGCAGCAGCAGAGCCGGGGCCCCCAGCCCGATGGTGGCGTAGCCGGGCGCCGCCGCGATGAGCAGCGAGCCGCCCGCCATCAGCCGCACCGACAGCAGCAGCGCCGCCCGCCGGCCGTTTTTGTCGGCGTAGGCGCCCAGCCAGGCGGCCCCCAGCGGCCGCATCAAAAAGCCCACCGCAAAAATCGCGGCCGTGTTCAGCAACTGCGCCGTGGGGTTGGCCCGTGGGAAGAACACGGGTGCGAAGTACAGCGCGAAGGCCGAGTAAGCGTACCAGTCGTACCACTCCACAAGGTTGCCGATGGAGCCAGAGATGATGGATTTGAGGGGCGAAGCAGCAGTTGGCATAGTCGGCAAAGTACAACGCCGCCCAGATTGGGGCCAGGAACTAAAACCTGCGTTACCACCTTGGGGGCCCAACAATTGGCCGGCCGTGCCGACCTTTGCAGCCGAACTGCCCTTTGAAGGATAACTGCCTTCCACCGTTTGATTATGAAGCAAGAACTGGAAATTTTGCTGCCCCCTGAGGTAGCCTTCGACGAATTTGCCCGCTACGAGGCCATCCTGCGCCAAGCCGGCCTGCGGCCCGGTCAGGCCGATTTCGTACACCTGCTGCGTCGCTCCGTTGATGCGCGGGGCCGGCAGCCGCTGGTGCGCCTGCGAGCCGACGTGTACACGGATGCGCCGCCCGCCGAGCTATTCGGGCCCTGGTTTCAGTACCCCAATGTGGGCTCGGCACGGCGCACGGTGCTGATTGTGGGGGCCGGGCCGGCGGGGCTGTTCGCGGCCTTGCGCTGTGTTGAGCTGGGGATGAAGCCCATCGTGCTGGAGCGCGGCAAGGACGTGCGCGCCCGCCGCCGTGACTTGGCCGCCATCAACAAAGACCAGATCGTAGACCCTGACTCGAACTACTGCTTTGGCGAGGGCGGCGCGGGCACGTATTCCGACGGCAAACTTTATACCCGCGCCACCAAGCGCGGCGACGTGAGCCGGGTGCTGCGGCGGCTGGTGCAGCACGGCGCCACACCCGATATCCTGGTTGACGCCCACCCCCACATCGGCACCAACAAGCTGCCCGATGTTGTGCGGGCCCTGCGCGAGGCCATCACCGAAGCCGGCGGCGAAGTGCGGTTCGGGGCCCGGGTAACGGATTTTATCCTGGAAAACGACCGTATGCGCGGCGTGGTGCTGGCCAACGGCACGGCCCTGATGACCGACGCAACTATCCTGGCCACCGGCCACTCGGCGCGCGACATTTACGAGTTGCTACACCGGCGCGGCGTGCTCATCGAAGCCAAACCGTTTGCGCTGGGCGTGCGCGTCGAGCACCCTCAGGAGCTCATCGACCGGGCCCAGTACCGCCGCCCCGAGCGCGGGCTGCTACCGGCCGCCTCCTACACCCTGGTACAGCAAACCGAGGTGCAGGGCCGCCAGCGGGGCGTGTTTTCGTTTTGCATGTGTCCGGGCGGCTTCATCGTGCCCGCCGCCACAGCCCCCGGTGAAGTGGTGGTGAACGGCATGAGCCCCAGCCGCCGCGATTCGCGCTTCGCGAACTCGGGCATCGTGGCCGCCGTGGAGCTGGAAGACTTGGACGTGAAGCAGCACGGGGCCCTGGCCGGCCTGCGCTTCCAGCAGGCGCTGGAGCAACGCGCGTGCCAGGCCGCCGGCGGCACCCAGCGGGCCCCAGCCCAGCTACTGGGCGATTTTCTCAAAAGTAAGCGCTCCACTGAACTGCTCGAAACTTCGTACCAGCCCGGCCTAGTGCCCGTGCGGATGGATGACGTGCTGGGGCCCCAACTGGCCGACCGCCTGCGCCAGGGCTTCGCCAGCTTCGGCCGCAAAATTCCCGGCTACGCCACCAATGCTGCCCAAATTGTGGGCGTGGAAAGCCGCACCTCGGCCCCGGTGCGCATCCCGCGCGACAACCACACCCTGCAGCATCCGGTAGTGCGGGGCCTGTTTCCGTGCGGCGAGGGCGCGGGCTACGCCGGTGGCATCGCATCAGCGGCCATGGACGGCGAACGGGTGGCCGAAGCCATCGCGGCGCTGCTGTAGCGCGGACGATGCGGGTTTGGCCTACAAGCCGATGCTTATGGCTTTGCCTTGGTACGTCACGATTTTATCAGCCTTGGCGGTGATTTCTCCGCTCGCGCCATGGCCGGGCTTCACCAGCACAACGTTGAAGGCGTGGGTGGCCTGCATGCCAGCAAACTTGCCGCTGCGGTCGGAAATAGTGAGCTGACGCAGCTTGTCGTTCCACTTCATTTTGAAGGTTGCGGAGCTGCCCTTCTCATAGTTGTAGTTGTCATTTTCGTCCTCGTAGTACGTGAACTCGCCGTCGGCACCCGGATAAATGCGCAGCTCGACGGGGCCGGTGGTGGGTTGGGTGGCATACTCCACGTTGGGACCCATCGGCACGATGGAGCCGGCCCGCACGTACAGGGGAAGGGTTTCAATCGGAGCGGCGGCGTCGATGGTTTGGCCACCGGTCAGCAGCTGGCCGGTCCAGAAGTCGTACCACTTGGTGGCGGCCGGCAGGTACACTTTGCGGGTGCCCGCAGTGGTGATGGCCTTGGGGCCTGAATACAGTTGCTGCGTCACCGGGTTCACCAGGAAGGCGGGACCGAACATGTACTGGTCGGGGATGCTGTACACGTTTTTGTCGGTGCGGAAGTCGAAGGTCAGGGCCCGCATCAGGGTGTAGTTTTCGGTGGTCACGCGGCCGGCCAGCGAGTAGATGTAAGGCAATAGGCGGTAGCGCAACCGGTCGTACTTCAGCAGCACGGCCTTGGTGGGCGCGTCCCAGTTGTTGGAAAACAGGGCCCGCTCGCCCTTGCCATGGATGCGGAATATCGGACTAAAAGCCCCGAACTGAAACCAGCGCGTGAACAGCTCCCGCGCCTGCGGGTCGGCCCAGTTGGGGATGCCCTCGGGGGCCGTGTTCGAGCGGTAGCCGCCGATATCGGACGTCCAGTACGGCATGCCCGAGGCGCAAGCATTGATGCCCTGCGGCACCTGGCTCTTAAACGCCCGGAAGGTGGTGAGGATGTCGGACGACCAAAGCGTAGTGGCGTTGCGCTGCTGTCCGGCAAACGCCTGCCGCACCAAAAACATGGCCCGCTTGCCGCCCATGTCGGCCCGCCAGCCTTTGTAGAGGCCCTTGGTGTGCTCCAGCGAGTACGTATTAAAGTAATCGATGCCCTTGCCGGTGGCGAACGTGGCCTTGCGCCGCTCGTCGAGCAGGGCCCCGTTATCGGGCTCGCACTGGTCCACCCACCAGGCGTCCCAGCCGTACTTCTTCACGAGGCTGTCGCGGGCCTGCTGCCAGTACAGGTCGCGGGCCTTGTAGCTGTGGGCGTCGTAGTAGGTATCGAAAGTTTTGGTAACGAAGTTGTCCCAGGTAACGCTCGTCAAGTCGCCGGCCTTCTGCATGGCGTCGAAGTTGGGCGTGCCCTTGCCGAACACCGGCCAGATGGAAATCATGGCGTGCAGGTTGGCCTGGTGCAACTCGTTCACCATCGCCTTGGGGTCGGGGTAGCGGGCGGGGTTCATCACGTGCGAGCCGATGGGCAGCGGCTCCCAGTAGTACCAATCCTGTACGATGGCGTCCACGGGCAGGTGGTTTTTGCGGTAGCCGTCCTTCACCGACAGGATTTCAGCCTGCGTCTTGTAGCGATCCTGCGACTGGAACAGCCCGAACGACCACTTCGGAAACATGGGGGCCCGGCCCGTAGCCGTGCGGTAGAGGTCGATGATGCGGTCGAAGTTGGGGCCGTAGAAAAAGTAGTAGTCCACCTGCTGGCCACTCTCCGACACGTACTTGTACTGCGTCTTGTTGGCTTCAGACCCGTAAAAATTCGACGCCGAGTAGTTGTCCCACAGCAAGCCGTAGCCTTTAGTGGACAGCAAGACGGGGATGGCCCCGGTCATGTACTTGATGAGCATTTCCTGGTTACGGCCCTTGTAGTTGATGGAGAGCGTGTCTTCGGGGTGACAACCCAGGCCGAACAAGGCTTCGTCGGCCGGCGAATTGAACCGGGTTTCGCAGTTATAAGTCGAAATACCCGCGATGGTGGCGGCGCTCATGCCCTTGTTGGCGGGGGCCTCCGACGTAATGGG
>JANPOR010000522.1:0-1653 GCA_031428075.1 Hymenobacter sp.
GTCATCCTGGGGGCCGGCACGGTGGCTGAGTACGCCGCCCGCGCCGCCATCGGCTTGGGGGCCGAGGTGAAGGTGTTCGACAACCACCTCTACAAGCTGCGCCGCCTCAAGCATAATTTGGGCACCCAGCTCTACACTAGCACGCTCGACACGTTTGCCCTGAGCCAGCAAATCCGCCGGGCCGACGTGGTCATCGGGGCCCTCACCGTGGAAGACGGCCGCATCCCGTTCATGGTGCCCGAGGAAATGGTGGCCAGTATGGCCCCCGGCTCCATCGTCATCGACGTGAGCATCGACCAAGGCGGCTGCTTCGAAACCAGCGAGATGACCAGCCACAGCCAGCCCGTTTTCCGCAAGTACGACGTGGTGCACTACTGCGTGCCCAACATTGCCTCCCGCGTGCCGCGCACCGCCACCAACGCCCTGAGCAACATTTTTACCCCGATTTTGCAGGAAATCCATCAGCACGGCGGCATCAACGAAGTGCTTTTCACCAACGAGCACTTCCGCGCCGGCGTCTACATCTACCGCGGCTCGCTTACCAACGCCGCCATTGGCAAGAAATACAACATGCGCTACAAGGAATTGGGCCTGCTGATTGCGGTACGAAACTGAGTTGATGAAGCGGCGGGCTGGCTTTTGTTGCAACGCACCAGCCGGTAGATGACGCTAGCGGCGCTGGTCTTGCGGGCAGGGTCCTGTAAATAGGGGCCCCACCCGCGGTAGCCACCAGCTACCCCAGGTACGCTATATCCCCCGCGCTCAGCCGGATATCGGCCGCCTTCAAGTTCTCCCGCAAATGCGCCAGCGATGAGGTGCCGGGAATCGGTAGTATCCAGGGTGACTTGTGCAGCAGCCAAGCGATATTAACCTGTGCTTCCGTCGCGCTGTGCTTCTTCGCTATTTCGACCAGTTTGTTGTCGGCATTGGGCAGGCCGTGCACCAATGAGAAGAAGGGAACGAGCGGTATGCCGTGCTGCTCGCACAAATCCAGTACCTCTTCGCCGCCCGGGTTTGCGCCGTGGGGCAGCTTCATTGTGGTGCGTTGTGCGTAGCTGTACATGTTCTCTACCGTGGCAATGGGCCCCAATTGCAGGCCGGCTTCCAGTTCGGCGCGGGTCACATTACTCAGGCCCACGTGCAGGATTTTGCCTTCCTGCTGCATTTCAAACATGGCTCCGAGCTGCTCGGCCAGCGGTACTGGGCCGTGCCCCATCAGCCGCAGGTGTACCAGCTGAACCTGCTCCTGCTTCAGGGTGCGTAGGTTGTTGTCGATGCTGGTGCGCAGGTTTTTGGGTGTATTGAAGGGCACCCAGCTTTTGTCGGGCTGGCGGGTGGCACCCACCTTCGTGCAGATGACGAGGTCTTCCGCGTAGGGATAGAGCGCCTCGGCAATGAGGCGGTTGGTGACGTCCTCGCCGTAGTAGTCGGCGGTATCAATGAAATTAACCCCTTCCGCCACGGCGGTTCTCAGGATTTCCAGGGCTTCGGGACGGTTGGTAGGCTCGCCCCAGATGTGGGGGCCAGTCAGGCGCATGGTGCCGTAGCCGAGGCGGTTGACGGTGAGCGGCTGGGCCGAGTGTTGGGCAATGGTGATGGTGGGCATGAGGAAGCAATAAGGGTTGGGTAAGCAGAAGACGCTTGGCCGGCCGC